>DASTYR010000115.1:0-3614 GCA_035764795.1 Solirubrobacterales bacterium
GGCTGGCGCGGGCCGCGGCCGGCCTCTCGCGCGAGCTCGACGACAGCCTCTCCGGGTTCCACCTCAGCACCGGCCGCAGCCGCCGCTGCGCCGACCCCGTCGACCTCTACCGGGCCGGCAACGAGGCGCGGCTCGCGGTCAACGTCGGCGAGGCGGAGGGGCGGCCGCTGCAGGCCTTCGAGGACACCGGCGCCTACCGCCTGCTGCTGCCGGCGATGAGCGACGACCCAGGTGAGCTCGAGCGTTTCTTCGCGGAGACGATCGAGCCGCTGGCCGCCTACGACGACCAGTACGAGACCGAGCTGGTCGCCACGGTCGAGGCCTACCTCGCCAACGACGGCAACGTCGCCGCCACCGCCAAACAGCTCTTCACCCACCGCCACACGATCCGCTACAGGCTCGAGCGAGTGCGCGAGCTCTGCGGCCACGACGTCTCCGCGACCGAGGGTCGCGAGAAGCTCGGCCTCGGCCTCAAGGCGATGCGCGTCCTCGGCATCGCCTCGCCCCGCGGGCCGGCGCTCGAACCCGGCGCCGAGGGCGGCAAGGTGCCACGCGGCGGCGAGGAGTAGGAGTGGGCGAGTTCCGGGGGAAGGACTCGAACCCTCTCTTCCAGGACCAAAACCTGGCGTGCTGGCCAAATACACCACCCCGGAACGCAAGCCCGAGCGTAGCGCCGCGCCGAAGCGTCCGCGGCGGGGCCTAGATTCACTCCATGGAGACGGGAGCAGCCGCAATCGACCCACAGGTGCGCGACGCCCTAGCACGCAGCTGGAAGGTGGTGATGGCGGTTGGCGTGCTCGCCATCCTCGCCGGTTGCTTCGCCATCCTCGTCCCCGCCGTCGCCTCGGTCGGCACCGCGATCTTCATCGGCTGGGTGCTCGTCTTCGTCGGCGCTTTCCTCGTCGCCGGGGCCTTCACCGCCCACTCGCTCGGCACCGTCGTCTTGCGACTGCTCTGGGCGCTGCTCACCTTGCTTGTCGGCCTCTGGCTGATCGTCGAGCCGGACAACGGGACGCTGACGCTGACCCTCGTCCTCGGCCTCTACTTCCTCTTCATGGGCGCGACGCGCCTCGCGGTCGCCTTCGCCGCCCGCGGTCGTCAGGGCGCTGGGCTGCTCGGCCTCAGCGGCGCGGCCAGCCTCCTGATCGGCATCCTCATCCTCGCCGAGCTCCCCAGCTCCGCCGACTGGGCAATCGGCCTCCTGGTCGGCATAGACCTAATCTTCGCCGGCTGGACCCTCACGAGCGTCGCCCTCCTGGGCAAAGACCTCGCTCGCTCTAAATAGGCCGTCGTTTCCCGCGGGGACGGTGCCGTCCGAGGGGTTAGCCCGGTTCGTCCTTGGAAGGGCGAGGGTTGGGTAAGCCGTGAGCGAGCGGCGTCTTGTTTTTCGCACAGCCCACTCGGCGAGAGCGGTGACGCGTGCGGCGAAAAACCCAGCGAGCGAAGGGCTTACCCAACCCTCGCCCTCCACCATTACGATCTGCCGGTGAACTCCCCCTTAGTGCTCGTCCTCGCGGCGGGCGAGGGCACGCGCATGCGCTCCTCGCTGCCGAAGATGCTCCACCCCGTCTGCGGCCGGCCGATGGTTGCTTGGCCGATCGCGGCAGCGCGCGAGGCCGGCGCCGGCCGGGTGGTGGCGATCGTCTCGCCGCGCCACGACCTCTCGCCGGGCCTGCCAGAGGGCGTCGAGACGGTCGTCCAGCCTGAGCCCGACGGCACCGGCGGTGCCCTGCGCGCTGCCCTGGAGCCGATCCGGGAGGCGGAGACCGTCGTCGTCCTCTCCGGCGACCACCCGCTGCTCTCCGGGGAGACCATCTCCGGCCTGTTGTCGGCTCACCGGGACACTGGGGCGGCGGCGACGATGCTGACGATCGAGCTCGACGAGCCAGGCAGCTACGGGCGCGTCGTCCGCGACGCCGCCGGTGAGTTCGAGCGGATCGTCGAGGCCAAAGGGAGTGGCGACGCCCGCGCCGAGGAGCTGGCTGTGCGTGAGGTCAACGCCGGCACCTACGTCTTCGACGCCGCTCCGCTCGCTGCGGCTCTCACCGAGCTCTCGAACGACAACGCCCAGAGCGAGTACTACCTGACCGACGTCTTCTCGATCCTGCGCGCTGGGGGCCGGAAGATCGCAACCCGCGCGGCCGACGACGACGGGGCGACGATGGGCGTCAACGACCGCGTTCAGCTGGCCGAGGTCGAGGCGGAGGCGCGGCGCCGCATCCTCGAGCAACACATGGTTGCCGGCGTCACGGTCGTCGATCCGCGCTCGACCTGGATCGACGCCGGGGTCGAGATCGCCGCCGATGCCCGCGTCGAGCCCGGCACGACCCTGCGCGGCGCCACCGTCGTCGGCGCCCGCTCCGTGGTCGGCCCGCTGACGACCCTGATCGACACGCGACTGGGTGAGGAGGTGACCGTCCCGCACTCCTACCTGGTCGAGTGCGAGGTCCTCGATGGCGCCAGCGTCGGCCCCTTCGCCTACCTGCGGCCCGGGGCTCGTCTCGAGCGGGGTGCAAAGGCGGGCAGCTTCGTCGAGATCAAGAACTCGACCCTCGGCGAGGGCGCCAAGGCGCCCCACCTCTCCTACGTCGGCGACACGGATGTCGGAGCCGGCGCCAACCTCGGCGCCGGCACGATTACCGCCAACTACGACGGATTCCGCAAGCACCGCACGGTGATCGGCGACGATGCCCGCATCGGTGTTGACACGATGTTGATCGCGCCGGTAGAAGTCGGCGACGGCGCCTACACTGGCGCCGGAGCGGTGATCAAGCGCGACGTTCCCGACGGGGCACTTGCCGTGAGCGACAACGACCAGCGAAACATCGAGGGCTACGCCGAGCGCAAGGCGGCGGAGAATCCCGAGGAGGACTCGTGAGCACGATCGAGCAGCATCCCGAGCTGGCACCGACCGCGATTCCGCACGACTACTCGAAGCGGATGATGGTCTTCGGCGGCCGCGGCTCGATGGAGCTCGCCGCCAAAGTCGCCAAGAAGCTCGAACTCGATCTCGGTCAGGTCACCCTCACGACCTTCGCCAACGGCGAGGTCTACTGCCGCTACGAGGAGTCGATCCGCGGCGCCGACGTCTTCCTCGTTCAGTCGACCTGCGCCAACGAGCAGAGCGAGATGACGCCGAACGACGCGCTCGTCGAGCTACTGACGATGATCGACGCGGCGCAGGGCGCCTCGGCACACCGGATCGTCGCCGTGCTGCCCTGGTACGGCTACGCCCGCCAGGACAAGAAGTCGGCCCCGCGCGAGCCGATCACCGCCCGCGTCGTCGCCAAGTGCCTGGAGGGGGTCGGTGTCGACCGCGTTGTCACCATGGACCTCCACGCCGGGCAGGTTCAGGGCTTCTTCCACGTACCGGTCGACCACATGACGGCGATGCCGATGCTGACCCAGTGGTTCACCGACCAGCACCTGACCGACGAGCTGGTGATCGTCTCGCCCGATGCCGGCCGGGTTAAGACGGCACGCAACTTCGCGCGCCGCGTCGGCACCCACTGGGCCGTGATGGAGAAGGAGCGGCCGGCCCAGCAGGTGGCTGAGATCGGCTACGTGGTCGGCGACGTCAAGGGCAAGACCGCGGTGCTCGTCGACGACATGAT
>DASTYR010000116.1:0-3848 GCA_035764795.1 Solirubrobacterales bacterium
CGGTCCCGACTGGAAATCAGCTCATTTGGAGCCTGCAGGCCAGCTATCCCAATTCTCCACTCGTAAACATGTAGGTACTTCATTCTTTCGGCGAGCCCTGCTGAATGGCCAACACGCACCGGGTCTCCACACAGCCCGAAAAGGTCGGGCGCGGCTGTCGGGGCTCGGACTCGACCCTACGAGTCGCTCGACTGCGACTCGCCTGGCTCCCACAGAACCTCGTCGCCGCCCGCAGCGGCACGGGCGAGGATGAAGAAGAGGTCCGAGAGGCGGTTCAGGTAGCTGACGACCTCTGGGTTCGGGGAGTCGACCGCCAGCGTGCGGCGCTCGGCGCGGCGGCATACGGTTCGACAGACGTGCAGCATCGCCGCGGCCGGCGTGCCACCGGGCAACACGAAGGAGGTCAGGGGTGGGAGCGTCTCGTTGACCTCGTCGCACGCCGCCTCCAGCCACTCGACCTGCTCGTGCTTCACGGCGAGCTTGCCCTCGCGGCTGCCGGACGGAAGGCAGAGATCGGCGCCGACGTCGAAGAGGTCGTTCTGGATCCGCCGCAGCCAATTCCGCTCGCGTTCCGGAAGCTCGGGGTTGGTTGCAAGCACGACCCCGACTTGTGCGTTGAGCTCGTCGACGGTGCCGTAGGCCTCTATCCGAGGGTCGGTCTTGGCGACCCGGCTCATGTCGCCGAGGTGGGTCTCGCCGCCGTCGCCGAGGCGGGTGTAGATACGGGTGAGGTTGATCCGACCCACTGCGATCAGCCTGCCAGATCGACCAGCGGGCCGCGCCGTTCGACCCGCTGACCTGGCTCGAGCGCCGCTAGCGCGTCGGCGAGGCGGGTGCCGTCGGGAAGCGACAGGTCAGGGTCGAGCTCCAGCAGTGGGGCGAGGACGAAGCGGCGTGAGCTGACCTCCGGGTGCGGCAGGGTCAGGCGCTCGCTATCCAGCTCGAGGTCGCCGAGCAGCAGCAGGTCGATATCGAGCGGGCGCGGGCTGTGGCGCGAGGCCTCCATCATCCGGCCCTGCTCGAGCTCAATCGCCTTGCAGACTTCGAGCAGCGGTTCGGGCTCGAGGCCGGTGCTCACCCGGACGGCCGCATTGAGGAAGTCCGGCTGATCGAGGACCTCGCCCACCGGCTCGGTTTCGTAGGCGGAGGACACCGCCTCGACCTCGACGCCGTGCTCGGGCAGCGCCGCGACCGCGGCGCGCAGGTGCCCCTCGCGGTCGCCGACGTTGGAACCGAGGCCGAGGTAGCCGAGCCGCATCCGACCTCAGCTCTCCTCGCCGTTCTCGTCCTCTTCTTCTACCGTTCGCTCCTGCGTGATCTCGACCGCGACCTCCTGGATCGCCATGGGCAGCGGCGGCTCGGGCTTGGCAGCCCTGACCCGCACCGACTCGCAGCCGTAGCGCTCGATCAGCCGCTCGCCGACGACCTGGGCGAGCCGCTCGAGCGTTCGGTAGCTGCGCTCGGTCGCGGCCAGCGCAACGAGATCCGAAACCTCGGCGTAGTCGATGGTGTCTTCGACACGGTCGGTAAGAACCGCATCGCAGTCAGGAACGTCGAAGGAGATGTCGAACTCAAGCCGCTGTCCGATCTCCTGCTCGGCGTCGCTGACGCCGTGGTGGGTGTAGATCGAAAGGCCGCGGAGATCGATCTCGACCCGCGACTCGATTCCGTTTCCACTCGGTTCGTCCATTCGCACAGTCTCCCGCTTCGCTCGCTGGCGAACCTACCCGAGGACCGCTTCCGCCATCAGGAGTCCCTGGCGCACCTCGGCGACGTCGTGGACCCGCAGCACGTCGGCACCAGCGGACGCGGCCAGCACCGAGGAGGCGATCGTGCCGCCAATGCGGTCGCCGACCTGCGAGCCGTCGATCTTGCCGATGAAGCTCTTGCGCGACGTACCGACGACCAACGGCCGCCCCAGCTCACGCAACTCACCCAGCCGACGCAACAGCTCGAGGTTGTGCTCGAGCGTCTTGCCGAAGCCGATGCCGGGATCGAGCCAGACCTTCTCCTCTGCCAGGCCCGCCGCAACCGCCACCTCCATCCGCTCCGCAAGAAACGCCTTCACGTCGTCGACCACGTCTCCGTAAGTCGGATCCACCTGCATCGTCCGCGGATCCCCTTGCATATGCATAAGCACCAGCCCCGCGTCCCGATCCGCGCAGAGAGAAGCGATGTCCGGGTCATTGCGCATAGCCGTCACGTCGTTGACGATCGTCGCCCCCGCCTCGAGCGCCGCCTCGGCGACCGAGAGCTTCGACGTATCAATCGAGATCTGCACACGCTTCTCGAAGCTGTCGGCCAACTCAGCGATCACCGGCTCCGTCCGCTCTCGCTCCGTGAGCGCATCAACTTCCTTCGCCCCCGGCCGCGTCGATTCACCCCCGACATCAAGAATCTCGGCCCCATCCCGAGCCAGCTGTTTTGCATGTTCGATGGCGGCGTCGGCGTCGAGGTAAAGGCCGCCGTCGGAGAACGAATCTGGCGTGACATTGACCACGCCCATGAGCTTCGAGGTCATCGCCGGATTATCGCCTTCGCCCTGCCGGCGGGTGGCGTCGTAGGGGGAACCGCCCCTGAGGAAGCTTTAGCTACCGGAAGGGGCGGTGGGTCCCCTGCGGCGACAGGACCCGCGGGCGCAGGAAGCGGCGTCCCTAACCCGGTTCAGATCCAGCGAACCCAGGCCGCGGCCTGGGAGACGGCCGCGGCGCTTTGCCCCGATCGGGCCGCGCCGGCTCGGCCGGCGGCTCCACCGACTCAGCCTCGTCCTCGTCATCGGCGAAGACCTCCTCGACCGGCTTCCCATCGAGCAGCGCGATGAACTGCTCGGCGTCGATCGTCTCCCGCTCGAGCAGGATGTTGGAGATACGGTCGAGCTCGGCCCGCCGCTCGTTGAGGATGTCCTTGGCGGTCTGGTGCGCGGACTCGACTATGCGGCGGATCTCGTCGTCGATCTCACGGGCGATCTCGTCGGAGTAGTCGGGCTCGGCCGAGAACTCGCGGCCGAGGAAGGGCTGGCCGCGATCGTGCCCGAAGACGCGCGGCCCGAGCCGCTCCGACATGCCGAAGCGCATCACCATCTGCTTCGCCGTCTCGGTCACCTTTTCGAGGTCGTTGGAGGCGCCGGTGGTGATCTCGCCGAAGACGATCTCCTCGGCGGCGCGACCGCCCAAGGTCATCGCCATCGTGTCGGTGAGCTCGGCGCGGCTGGTCAGGAACTTGTCCTCGCTCGGCAGGCTGATCGTGTAGCCGAGCGCCTGACCGCGGCTGATGATCGAGATCTTGTGGACGGGGTCGCAGTTCGGCAGCAGGTGACCGACGATCGCGTGGCCGAGCTCGTGGAAGGCGGTGATCAGCCGCTCCTTCTCGCTCATCACGCGGGTCTTCTTCTCGGGCCCGGCGATCACCCGCATGATCCCCTCCTCGAGCTCCAGCATCGAGATCTCCCGCTTTCCCGAGCGTGCGGTCAGCAGCGCCGCCTCGTTGATCAGGTTGGCGAGGTCGGCGCCGGTGAAGCCGGGCGTCTGGCCGGCCAGCGCGTCGAGGTCGATCTGCTTGCCGAGCGGCTTGCCGCGGGTGTGGACCTCGAGGATCTTCTTGCGGCCCTTGCGGTCGGGACGGTCGACGACGACCTGGCGGTCGAAGCGGCCGGGCCGCAGCAACGCCGGGTCGAGGATGTCGGGCCGGTTGGTGGCGGCGATCAGGATGATGTTGTCTTTCATCTCGAAGCCGTCCATCTCGACGAGCAGCTGGTTGAGCGTCTGCTCGCGCTCATCGTGGCCGCCGCCCATGCCGGCGCCGCGATGGCGGCCGACGGCGTCGATCTCGTCCATGAAGATGATGCAGGG
>DASTYR010000117.1:0-5002 GCA_035764795.1 Solirubrobacterales bacterium
CTGAACGCGTTCGAGATCGAGGAGTCGGGCGGCGGTGACGCCGAGGTCGAGGAGCTCAACGTCGACCTGTCCGACTGGTCCACCAAGGCCACGATGGTCCAGCGCGGCGAGCAGCGCGGCGCGGACGTGAACATCGAGGACGCCGACATCCTCGTCGGCGGCGGCCGTGGCCTTGGCAAGGCCGAGGGCTTCCAGGAGATCGCGGAGCCGCTCGCCGACGCGCTCGGCGGTGCCGTCGCGGCCACGCGTGCCGTGGTGGACGCGGGCTGGTTCCCGTACGCGGGCCAGATCGGCCAGACCGGCAAGACGGTCGCGCCGAAGCTCTACCTCGCGGTCGGCATCTCGGGCGCGATCCAGCACAAGGTCGGCATGCAGTCGTCGGAGAACATCGTCGCGATCAACAAGGACCCGAACGCGCCGATCTTCGAGTTCTCCGACCTCGGCATCGTGGGCGACCTGCACAAGATCGTCCCCAAGCTGACCGAGGCGATCAAGGCGAAGAAGGGCGGCTGAGCGAGAGCTCGGCCGTCGCAAAGGAGCAGAGCAGATGCCCGCAGTTGCACCGATCGAATTCCCGCCGCCGTTCGACTCGGCCGAGGCGATCGGCCCGCCGACCGATCCCGTCGACGACCGGATCGAGGTCGGGATCGCGATCGTCGGCGGCGGGCCCGCTGGGCTGGCCTGCGCCAACCGGCTGATGCAGCTGCTCGAGAACGAGCCGGAGCTGACCGAGAAGCTGGGCGAAGTCCCCGTCGCCGTCATCGAGAAGGGCAAAGTCCCCGGCGCCCACCTGCTCTCGGGCGCCAACGTCGATCCCTCGGCGCTGACCCGGCTCTTCCCCGACATGGACCCGGCCGACTGGCCGCCGGTCTACCAGGAGGTGACGAAGGACGCGACGTATTTCCTCACCTCGAAGAAAGCCTTCCCGCTGAAGCCGCCGCCGCCCAACTTCCGCAAAGAGGGCACCTACACGCTCTCGGTCTCCAAACTCGGCCGCTTCCTGGCCGACAAAGCCGAAGAGGCCGGCGTCTACATCCTCTCCGAGACCGCCGCAACCAAGCTGCTGGTCGAGGACCGCATCGTCAAGGGCGTCCGTTCCGGCGACCGCGGCCGTGGCAAAGAGGGCGAAGAGCTCGGCAACTTCGAGCCCGGCGCCGACGTCGTCGCCAAGGCGACCGTGCTCGCCGAGGGCACCATCGGCCACCTCACCTACGCCGCCTACGACTACTTCGACATGCACGGCTCCGACCCGCAGGCGTGGGAGCTCGGGGTGAAGGAGATCTGGGAGGTGCCGAAGCCGCTCGACCGGGTCATCCACACGCTCGGCTGGCCGCTGCGCTGGAGCCCCCGCTACAAGGAGGCCGGCGGCAGCTTCATCTACCCGATGGGCGAGGACAAGGTCTGCTTCGGCCTCGTGGTCGGCCTCGACTACACCGACGCCACCTTCTCGGTCCACGACGAGCTGCAGAAATTCAAGCAGCACCCCTTCATCAGGAAGATCATCGAGGGCGGCAAGCGGGTCGGCTGGGGCGCCAAGACGATCCCCTCGGGCGGCTACTGGGCGCTGCCGAAGCGCTTCTCGGTGCCAGGCATGCTCGTCGCCGGCGACGCCGCCGGGATGGTCAACATCGCCGAACTCGCCGGCGTCCATTACGCGATGCATGCCGGCATGTACGCGGCGGAGGCGATCGTCGAGTCGCTCAAAGCCGACATCGACTCGGTCAACTTCGAGAGCTACGACAAGGCGATCCGCGACTCGGTGATCGAGAAGGATCTCTACCGCTCGCGCAACATGAAGCAGCCGCTGACCCGCGGCCTGATCTTCGGCGGCGTGATGGGGTCTGCGATGGTTGCGACCAAAGGCGCCTTCCCGGGCGGTCACTGGAAGGTCGAGGACAACGCCGAGCCGGAGATGCATCTGGGCAAGGCGGGCGACAAGTACCCCAAGCCGGATAACGAGCTGACCTTCAACAAGCTCGATTCGGTCTTCCTCTCGGGCAACGCGACCCGCGACGACGCCCCCAACCACGTCCGGATCCAGACCAAAGTGCCGCGCGAGATCGCCCAGACGTGGGTCTCGATGTGCCCGGCCCAGGTTTACGAGATCCCCGAGGAGCAGCTGGAGAACGGCGCCGGCGAGGTCGACGTCCACGTCACCGCCTCAAACTGCGTCCAGTGCGGTGCGATCACCGCCAAGGGCGGCCGCCTGACGCTGCCCGAGGGCGGCGACGGGCCTCTGTACCAAGAGACGTAGGTAGTGCCCGCGCCGGCGGGCTGCACCGAATAGGCACATCCTGCGCGCCACACGTGCGCCGGCGAGTTCTATGGTCGCCCGGTGCCCCTGGGAACGCTTTTTCTCGACGCGGCAGTCGGTGCCGGCCTGCTGGCCGCCGCCATCGCGGTGGGCGGCTTCTTGGCCCACGCCGGGCCAACCTTCTTTGGCGCGACCGAGAGAGAGATTCGGGAAGCAACCGTCATCGGCGGTCTGGCGGGGCTGTTTCTCGCAATCGCCCTCATTGTTTTGTCTGCATACTTGGGTAGCCTGTCGACATGAGTAGACGGACTGCTTTGGTTCTTCTATTTACGGGGATGTCCCTCGCGCTGGTCGGCGCCTACGCGGGATCGAGTCTCGCCGGAGCTGATAATTCGGTCTTCGTCTTGCTGTTCTTGCTGATCCTTTGCCTGGGGGCCCATTTAAGTTCGCGCATAGTCATGCGCTATGGCGCGAAGCGTCGCGCCATGGAACGCGAGGGGCATAAGCCGACGCCCACCGGGTAGCGGTCCCCTCGTCACCGCAAAACACGACGGAGGGACGTGATGGCTGAGCTGACGGTGCTCGAGGAGAAGCTGGCGGAGGTGCTGGGGTTGGCGCAGGCGGCGCAGGACGCCACGCAGAAAGTCGAAGGCCTGGTCGACGACGAGCAGATCGCAGCCGCGCTCCAGAGGATGCGCGAGGAGGCAGCCGAGACCGAGCAGCGGGCCACGCAGGTGGCCGAGGAGCGCAACGGCAAGAAGACGGCGATCCTCGACAAGGCCGCGGAGACGAAAGGCGAGGCCAAAGAGATGATGTCGACCTACCTCGGCGAGGACGCCGACGGGCTCGATGGATTCGAGTTCCTGACGATGGCCGAGGCCGGTGAGCTAGGCCACCTAGCGGTGCTCGGCAAGCTCGCAGAATCGGCGGGCGAAAGACAGGTCCAGGAGCTCGTCAGTTGGGGGATGCCGATCCAGGAACGTCACTTCAGCGAGACGAAAGAGTGCTCGCTGCAGTTGGCGGGCGCAGAGGACCCGAACGAGGCCGCCTGACGCTAGGCCGCGCGCCGCTCCTGCTCGTCGTATCCGTAGTCGGTGGGATCGGCGAGCGATGGCGGTGCGCCCAGCCACGGTGCCACGTCCAGCGTGCTACGCCGGGGCGAGGGCGGGGCGAGGGTCCACTGATCGCAGCCGGCGAATGCTTCGTCGAGGCGTTTGGCCATCGTGCTGCGAGGCCGGTCCTGGTCGAAGATCTCCTTGGGCATAGCTCCGTCCTTCTGTGGGGGACGTCACAAAGCATGGCCGCCGGATCAGACGAAAAACATGCAAGTAGCGAAAAAGTTGTCGCAGCTTGCGCAATTGCGCCTGCGCGACCGCGCTCCGCAGATCTAACCGGAGGTAGACGCGGTTCGATCGGCGGCCGCCGCAGGCACGAAGTCCGCGATCGCATCCGCCAGCCGCTGCGGCTGGTCGATCGGCACGAAGGTCTTCGAGTTGGGGATCTCGACGATCCTGGCATTTCCGGCTTCGCCGGCCAGCCGCTTCGCATAGTGCAGCGGGAAGTAGCGGTCGCCGGGGGCCCAGGTGAGCAGGATTGGCAGCTCGGAGCCGCGTAGCTTCTCGGCCGCTTCCAGCGTGTAGCGGTTGTCCATCCCCAGCGTCACCTTTTTGAGGTCGCGCTTGACGCCCGCGTCGCGCTGGCTCGGCTCGATCCAGGAGGCGATCAGCTGTGGCGGAACCTCGCTCTTGGCGAACGGCCGGAAAGCGGTCCTGGCGACGGCGCCGATCCGAAGCGGTGCCGCCATCGCCGCCATCACGCCCGGAAAGCGGACGAGCGGGAGGACGCGCTTGAACACTCCCGGCGGAAAGTTCTCGTGGGTGTCGCAGTTGGTGAGGACCAAGCGGCCAATCCGCTCCGGATGACGCGTGACCAGGACCTGCGACATCGCGCCGCCGGAGTCGTTGCCGACGATCGTCACGTCGTCGAGGTCGAGCTTCTCGAGGAGGTCGCGGATCAGGGAGGCGATCCCGGGGGGAGAGAGGTCGGCGTCCGGGTTCATCGCAATCTGCTGCGAGCCGATCGGCCAGTCCGGTGCAATGCAGCGGAAACGGTCTGAGAGGCGGTCGACGACGCCGTCCCAGAGCCGTCCGTCGACCAGGTAGCCGTGGACGAAGACGATCGGCTTCCCCTCGCCGGCTTCGCGGTAGCGGACGCGACCGGCGGGGAGCTCGATCTCGTGGCGCTGGTCTGACTGGGGCATTGCGTCCTCCTCGAAGGCTTAGCTTTCTCGCTCGACCGAGGTAACTTACGTACAGACTGTATGAATGTCAAACGGACGCAGAGCGAACGGTCGGAGGCGACCCGCACGGCGCTGACCGGCGCCGCGCGCCGTCTCTTCGCCGAGCGCGGCTACGCCGGGGTCGGGACGGAGGAGATCGTGCAGGCCGCAGGGGTCACGCGTGGTGCGCTCTACCACCACTTTCCCGGCAAGCGCCAGCTCTTCGACGCCGTCTACGAGCAGCTCGAGATCGAGCTCGCGCAGCGGATCGCGGCGGGGGCGCTGGAGGCAGGCGCCGCCTCCCCTTTGGAGGCGATGCGGGCTGGGGCAAAGATGTTCCTCGACGCCTGTGTCGAGCCGGAGGTGCAGCGGATCGCGCTGCTCGATGGCCCGTCAGTGCTCGGCTGGGACCGCTGGCGCGAGATCGGCGCCGAGCACGGCCTGGGTCTGATCGAAGCGACCCTGCAGGC
>DASTYR010000118.1:0-9440 GCA_035764795.1 Solirubrobacterales bacterium
GAGCCGAACAGGGCGACGTCCTCGTCCACGGGGAATCGATTCCCAACATGACCGACGACGAACTGTTCGACGTGCGCAAAAAGTTCGGCCTGCTGTTCCAGGACGGCGCCCTGTTCGGCTCGATGAACATCTACGACAACACCGCCTTCCCGCTGCGCCAGCACACCGACAAAAGCGAGGAGGAGATCGGCGAGATCGTCAACCGCCGCCTCAAGGAGGTCGGTCTGATCGAGGCGATCTACAAGATGCCGAACGAGCTCTCGGGCGGGATGCGCAAGCGCGCCGGCTTCGCCCGGGCCCTGGTGCTGGAACCGGCGATCGTCATGTTCGACGAGCCCGACTCCGGGCTCGACCCGGTGCGCACTGCGCTGCTCTGCGAGTTGATCCGCGAGGTCCATGCCGAGAACGGCGGCTGCTACCTGGTGATCAGCCACGACCTCAACACCGCGCGCCGGATCTCCGACTTCATCGCCGTCCTCTGGAACGGCAAAATCGTCGAGTCCGGGCCCAAAGAGGAACTGTTCGACTCCGAAAACCAGTTCGTGCACCAGTTCCTCAACGCTGACGTGAGCGGTCCGCTCTCGATGGATTGAGCGCGGTTGCCGCCTGGGCGACCAGGCACGCAAAGCCGGTCCTCGCCGCTGCACTGTTGTTGACGCTCGGCGCCGTTCTGCTCGCTACCCAGCTGTCGACCGACGCCGGTACCGACACGCTGGTCGACGCCGACACGGCGAGCTATCGGGCCACGCAGGAGGTACGCGAGGCCTTCGGCGAGGAACCGATCGTCGTCGTCGCGGAGGGCGACCTGCAGCAGCTGATCCTGACCGCCAACCTGGGACGGCTGCTGCGCCTGGAGGGCTGCCTCGCCGGCGACCCGCCGCGCGGCGTCGAGCCGCTGCCGGGGCCCTGTGCCGAGCTGGCGGAGATGGCTCCGGTCGAGTCTGTAGTCGGGCCGGCCACCTTCCTCAACGAGGCGACGATCCAGATCGACCGCCAGCTGCGCCGCCTGGTCGACCGCGTCCCGCCGGACCAGCTCCGCGACGTGCTTCTGACCTTTGCCGCTCGCTACGGAATAACGAGTCCGCCCAGCCTGGCCAACCCCGACTTCCTGGCGGCGGTCGTATTCGACCTGCGGCGCTCACGCGGAACCCCCAAGGCCCGGCTCTCCTACCTCTTTCCCAACCGGCGCACGACGCAGATCATCGTCCGGCTGCGTCCCGACCTGAGTCCGGCAGAGCGCAGCCGTGCGATCGAGCTGATCCGTTCTGCCGTCACCGACGAGACGCCGCGCGCCGAGTGCAAATTCCGCGACAAGGCCGAGCCCTGCTTCCAGTTGCGCGGCGGCGACTACGTCGTCTCCGGCGTGCCGGTCGTGATCGAAGGCGTTGCCGATGCTTTGAAGGACAACCTCCTCGTTCTCCTGATCGTCGCCGTCCTGGCGATGGCGCTGACCCTGCTCTACGTCTTCCGCTCACGGTTGCGGTTGCTGCCTCTGGGCATCGCCCTCAGCGCTTCGGCGTTGACCTTCGGCCTGCTCGAGCTGCTCGGCGGCTCGCTGACCCTCGCCTCGATCTCCGTCTTGCCGATCCTGATCGGACTCGGCGTCGACTACGCGATCCAGTTCCAAGCTCGTTACGACGAGGCGGTCGAGGGCGGGGCCTCGGGATCTGATGCGGCGACGCGGGCGGCAGCAGCTGGCGGACCCACGATCGCCATCGCTTGTCTTGCGACCGCAGCGGGTTTCCTGGCGCTGCAGCTGTCGCCGACGCCGATGGTGCGGGAGTTCGGCTGGTTGCTCATTCTCGGCATCTCGATCGCATTTGGTTTAGCCCTTACCGCGGGGTTCGCTGCGCTTCGACTCCGATCGCGGGCGGGAGGGTCAGGTGCCCCTCCCGTCGCTGGGCTTTTCGCCGGGCGCGCTGCTGCTCTCGCCGAGTGGTCTGTGCGAAAAGCAGGACGCCGCGTCCGGGAGGGGCACCTGACCCTCCCGAACCGAGCCGTTGGAGTCGCTCTTGCGTTGGCGATTCTTGGGTGGGGCGTCGGCACGCAAGTCGAGACTGTGTCGGACATCCGCGAGCTGGCGCCACAAGATGTGGCCGCCGTCGAAGATCTGAATGAGGTGCAGGAGCTCACCGGAGTTTCGGGAGAGCTGGACGTGGCCATCACGGCGGACGACTTGACCGATCCCGACACGCTCGAATGGATGGCGAGCTTCAAGCAGCGGGTGCTGGACGAGGCCGGATTCTCAGGGCGGAATCCAAGCTGCCTCGACGCCGAGCTGTGTCCGGGGCCGGTGCTGTCAGACCTGGTCGGGGCAAGTCAGGGGGGCCTGGAGCCGGCGGAAGTACGGAAGACGCTTCGGCAGGTCCCGGCGTACGACCTGGAGAAGCTGACGACGCTCGACGAGGAGACGGGGCTTCCCAGTGGGACCGCGCTGATGAGCTTCGGGATACGAGCTCAGGATCTGGACGACCAGCAGGAGTTGATCGAGCGAGTTAGGGGCGAGATCGGTGAGCCCGGGGAGGAGGGAGGTCCGCCGGAGGGAGTCGAGGTGGAGCTGGCCGGGGTGCCGGTGATCGCGGCTCAGGCCGCGTCGGATCTCGATGCGAGTCGTTACTGGCTGACGCTGGCGGGACTGCTCGCCGATGGGCTGGTGCTGCTCGTCGCTTACAGGTCCTTCTGGCGAGCGGCGGTCCCGCTGGTGCCGATTGTGCTGGCGACGGGTTGGGGAGCGCTGGTCGTTTGGCTCCTGGGGGTGCCGCTCAACCCGATGTCGGCGGCACTTGGTGCGCTGACGATCGCGATTGCTACGGAGTTCAGCGTCCTGCTCTCGGCGCGCTTCCACGAGGAGCGGCGGGCCGGAGGGGACGCCGGCGAGGCGCTCGCAGCTGCCTATTCGCGCACCGGCCCGGCGGTGCTCGCCTCTGGGGCCACGGCGATCGTCGGCTTCGCGGTCCTGCTGGTCAGCGACGTGAGGATGCTGCGTGACTTCGGTTTCGTCACGGTGATCGACCTTGGGGCGGCGCTGCTGGCTGTGATGATCGCGTTACCGGTGGCGCTGATCTGGGCCGAGGAGCGGCGGTGACCGACCGCTACTCGATCGCAGCCGGCCTGCTGCTCGCGGCGGTAGTCGTCGTCGCCTTGCTGAGCGAGGTCGGCGGCGACGGGGCCGGCGGCACCCTGGGGCTCGACGAGCGGCCGCCGCGCTGGCCGCTGCCGGAGTTCGCCGTTCCGCTCGCGACGGAGGAAAAGCTGGAAGGCGACGCCAACGTCGCGCAGGACGATTGCGAGACCTCGCAGGTTCCCTGTCCGGCGGACGCGCGCCGCATCCCCGCATGTCAAGTGCAACTGCTCGGGGCGATCCGCGTCTGCGATCTCTTCGACCGCCCCTCGGTCCTCAGCTTCTGGTTCAGCAAAGGGGGAGATGAGTGCGTCGACCAGCAGGACGTGCTCGATCGGGTTTACGCGCGCTACCGTGGCCGCGTGCGGTTCCTCTCGTTGAACGTGCGCGACGATCGCGACTCGGTTCGCGAGCTGGTGCGCGAGCGCGGCTGGCAGATGCCGGTCGGCTACGACCGCGACGGGGCGGTCGGCCGCCTCTACCGGGTCGGCGGGTGTCCCACCTTTGCCTACGCTTTCCCAGGGGGGACGCTCTTCGACGCCAGCTTTGGCAGCCTCGAGGAAGACGAGCTGAGCGGCCGGATCGAGGCGCTGCTGCGGGCGACGGAACGGGCGGAGAGCAGCTGATGGAGGGCTGGGTGGCTCCCCACCTGGCCGCCGAGTTTCCGGGGCTCGGCATCGAGTGGATCGAGGTGGACGGCCGACCCGGCCGCAGCCCCGAGCCGATTCGCGAGCGCCTCCGCCAGCTCTCCGACCGCTTCTACGGCTCCCACGCCATCCACCTGCGCGAACGGCCCATACCGTGGGCCTACCGGGTCTTCTTCCGCCAGATCGGCCTCGACCCCGATCGCACGCGGACGCCGGTCGAGCAGCTCGTACTCGACCGCCTGCGTGCTGGGGGCTTCGTCAGCAAGGGGCTGCCGGCCGATGCGTTGGCGATCGCCACGGTGGAGACCGGGGTCTCCCTTCGTGCCTTCGACGCCGACCACCTCGTAGGAAGCCTCTGCGTGCGTGACTCGGCCCCCGGCGAGTCGCTCCCGGGTCGGCCGGGGAAGCTCCCCCAAGGAACCCTGACGATCGCCGACGAACGCGGGCCGGTCGGCTTCCTTTTCGGCGCCACCGCGGACCCCTACGAGGTCGAAAAGGAGACGCGCCGAATCGCCGTGGCGGCGGTCCGGGTGGGTGCCGTGCCGCGGATCGCTGTCGACGAGGCGTTGTGGATGGTCGCCACCACCCTGGAATCGGCGTAGCCGCGAGCTACACTCGGTTCCGGTATGCCACGCCTGCTCGATCGAGACCGTCGCAGTGCGCTGCCGGTAGGCGGCGACGAGCGCCTCGCTCGCGCTGAGCTGCGGCGCCAGATCGGCCGCCTCGAGCGCCAGCTCACCGGCCTCGCTGCAGAGGCTTTCCCCCGACTCGCGATCGATGGCCGCGTCGCCGCTGTCGCGCCGGCCGGGCGGGCACTCGACCTCGGTGAGCTCGAGTCACTGCGCGACGCGCTCGCCGAACGGGTCGAGGACGCGCGGGCGGCTCTCTGCAGCCAGGACGAGCTTGAGGCGAGCAACCGCGATTTGCGGGAGCGAATGCTCGCCTCTCCGCGCGACTACAAGTGGTTGCGCATCTCACGCGATGACGTCGGCGAGCCCGGCTGCGGTCACTGGCACTCGCTGCCCCGCTTCGGCTTGCTCGGGATGCTGATGGGCTGGTGGCGGGTCAGGGTCTCATCCGGATGCCCCTTAGCCGGGCGGCTTGCGGCCGTTGAGCGCTAGACCCAAGGCCGACGAACGGCCGCCGGCCCCCTGGGGCTCGTTCCCGCTCGCCGAGCTCACCATCCTCGCCGGCCTCATCCTGCTCGGAATCGGGGTCGCGACCCAGAATCTGACCGCGATCGCGGTCGGAGCCGTGCTCGGCGCCCTCGGCGGGCTAGAGGTCTCCGTCCGCGAGCACTTCGCCGGCTACCGCTCCCACACCACGTTGCTAGCCGGCGTCCCCTTCGTCCTAGTCACCGGCCTCCTCTTCTACGCAGCCGGCACGATCCTCCTAGTGGCTCTCGCAGCGGGAGTAGTCGCCTTCTTGGCTGCGTTCTTCGTCTTTCGCCGGGCTTTCCAGAGAGCCTCAGGTGGTCTCTCCTTCAAGGTGGGGGGCCTATTCCGGTAGGGGGTGGAGCGTCTTGTAAGTTAAGCGAAACCCCCTACCGGAATAGGCGGCTAGACGAAGATCGCTTCGCCCGACCTCGCGTTGAGCGCACTAGAGAGCAGCGCCCGCTGGCGCGGCGTCAGGGTCCCCAGCCGCTTGTTCTCACTGAGCCCAAGGCTCTGCAGCAGCTTGCGGGCCCGGGTGCGGCCCCAGCGGCGCTGACTGGTCAGCAGCTCGGCCAGGGTCATGCTCTCCGTCTCCCAGGGGCAATCGGCGATCACCTCGGCGACATCGACGTCGCCGCGTGCGATCGAGCGCTTCAGCTCGGCCCGCGCCAGCCGCACTCGATTGGCGCGCGCAAGCGCCTGCATGTGCTGGGGAATCTGGACGGCCGAGGCGGTCGTCGTGGCAGGGGCGGTCGGAGCTGCAGCTTCCACGTAGGGTCCTCCCTTAGAGGTCGTTTCAACTGGGTATCTGGGTGCGCCGTCCGCCGATCGGCGGCTCGTCGGAGTCGAGTTGTCCCCGCCGCCCGTCTCTTCCTGTCCCGGTGACGGTGGCGCGGGAGGCAAGCTATGCGGTCGGCCCCGGGGGCGTCAACCCGAGTTTGCCGAACACACGCCGGTCCACTCGCTAAGAGCATCTTTTTCTCGGCGCGTGCGGTTTGTCGGATTCTGGACAAGCCTCGAATTACCCCACGTGGGGTAATTCGAGGCGCTCACTCGCGGGGCAGGTCGGGAAAGGTCGCGACCGTTCGCTCGATCGTCTCCAGGGCCCGGTCGAGGTGCTCGCGCTCGTGGGTGGCCATCAGGCTGGTGCGCAGCAGCGCCCCGCCGGGCGGCACCGCTGGGTGAATCGCCACGTTGGTGTAGACGCCTGCCTCGAAGAGCGCCTTCCAGAGCAGCACCGCCTGCCAGTCGTCGCCGACGATCACCGGCACGACGGGGGTGGTTGCGACGCTGCCGTCCGCCAGGGTGCCGGGCTCGATCACCTTCAGTCCGAGCCCGCGCAGACCCTGGCGCAGGTACTCGGCGTTGCCGAGCAGCGCCTCGAACAGGCGTGGGCCATCCGAGCGGATGACACGCAGCGCAGCCAGCGCGGCGCCGACCGCGGCGGGGACCGCGGAGGCGCTGAAGACGAAGGAGCGCGAGGCGATCCGCAGGTACTCGATCACGTCAGCCGGTCCGGCGATGAAGCCCCCACATGAGGCGAGACTCTTGGAGAAAGTGCCCATCCGCAGGTCGACCTCGTCCTCGAGGCCGAACAGCTCACAGGCGCCGGTGCCTCGCGCTCCGAGCACGCCGGCCCCGTGCGCCTCGTCGACCATCAGCCGCGCACCGTACGCCTGGCAGAGCTCGACGATCCGCGGCAGGTCGCAGAGGTCGCCCTCCATCGAGAAGACGCCGTCGACGACGACGAGGACGCCGCCGCCGTCCTCAGCCGCCCGCCCGAGCATCTTCTCCAGCTTGTCCATGCGGTTGTGGCGAAAGGGCCGCAGCTTGGCGCCCGAGAGGCGGCAGCCATCAAGAATCGAGGCATGGTCGCCTGAGTCGCAGATCACCGTGTCGCCGGGCCCGAGGATCGTGCCGATGCAGCCCAAGTTCGCCTGGTAGCCGGTCGAGTAGACGATCGCGTCCTCGCTTCCCATCCACTCGGCCAGCTCCCGCTCGAGCTCGACGTGCAGCGGCGTCGTCCCGTTCAGCAGCCGCGAGCCGGTGACGCCGGTGCCATAGGTCTCCAGCGCGTCGCGTGCCGCCCGCTTCACCCGCTCGTCGCCGGTCAGTCCCAGGTAGTTGTTGGAGCCGAGCATGATCGTCTCCCGGCCCTCCATCTCGACCACCGGTCCCGCCTGGGAGGTGAGGAGACGGAAGTAGGGGAGGAGGTCGTGCTCGCGAGCCGCTTCAAGCTGCTCGAGGCGGTCGTGGCTGCGGGCCTTCTCGAAGACGTCGGCCGCCGCCCTCGCGGAGTCGCTCATGCGCAGAGTGTAGGTTGCGCCACCGTGGGAAGCGTGACGATTCGGCCGGTTCGCACGCGGCGCCAGCTGAAGCGCTTCGTCAAGGTGCCGTTTCGGCTGCACCGCGAGCACCCACAGTGGGTGCCGCCGCTGATCTACGAGCGGATGCAGTTCCTCGACCGCCGCAAGAACCCCTATTTCGAGCACGCGGAAGCCGAGTACTTCCTCGCCGAGCGCGACGGGGAGGCCGTGGGCCGGATCACCGCCCAGATCGACGAGCGCTGGGACGAGTTCCAGGGCGGCCGCGACGGAATGTTCGGCTTCTTCGAGACGATCGACGATCGCGATGTCGCCGGTGCGCTGCTCGAGGCGGCCGAGGAGTGGCTCCGCGAGCGCGGCCGCGAGCGCGTGCTCGGCCCGATGGACTTCACGACGAACGACGAGGTCGGGATGCTGATCGACGGCTTCGAGCGGCGGCCGATGATCCTGCAGCCCTGGCACCCGCCCTTCTACCGCGAGCTGGTCGAGGGGCTCGGCTACGGCAAGGCCATGGACCTCCTGATGTGGTTCCTGGCCCTCGGGGAGCTCGCCGAAGGCGACCAGTTCACCCCCGAGATCCACGCCGCCGCGCAGAAGGCGCTGCGCGAGGAAGGGGTAACGATCCGCAACTTCAACAAGCGCAACCTCGGCGAGGAGATGCGCCGCTTCACCGAGGTCTACAACGAGGCCTGGTCGAAGAACTGGGGCTTCGTGCCCGCAACCGATGCCGAGGTGAAGTTCCACGCCAAGCTGCTCAAGCAGGTGCTCGACGAAGACTGGGGCTTCATCGCCGAAAAGGACGGCGAGACGGTCGGCGTCGCCTTCACCCTGCCTGACATCAACCAGGCTGTGGCGAAGACGGGGGGCCGACTACTCCCGCTTGGCTGGCTCAAGTTCCTGTTGGCCAAGCGCAAGATCGACCGGGTGCGGGTCTTCGCGCTCGGCGTCAAGCACGACTGGCGGCACAGCGGCGTCGCCGCCGGTCTTTACCTGAAGCACCTGGAGAGCGCCAGCCCGGACGGGATCCCGGCCGGGGAGACCGGCTGGATCCTGGAGACGAACGGGCCGATGAACCGGGCGATGGAAGGCATGGGGGGCAAGGTCGTCAAGCGCTACCGCGTATACGAGAAGCCACTCGGGCCGAGCCCATCGCTACAGTCGGCAGGGTGAGCGAAATGGAGCTCGAGCCGGTCAGCGTCCGCGTTCTCCCGCGCGAGGAGCCCCCGCTTCCCGCCCTTCGCGGCGAGGTCCGCACGGCGGCGATCGCCGCTGCCGGCGGGGTTCTCGCGGGCGCCGCCACGGTAGCCGCCGTGCGCGCCGTCGGCGCTGCCGCCTCACGTCGGGGCACGCCGCACCGCCGCCTGCTCGGCCGCCGTCGGCGCGAGCCCAAGGTCGTCGCCAGCCGCTCCTTCCTGGTCGACGTCCATCTGCTCGGCCGGTGACCACGGGCCGAGTGGGCAGGTGAAGCCGCTGGAGGTCGAAGTCCGGCCCCCTTCGCCGTACCGCTTGCCGGCGTACGGCGGTGAGGACCGGGTGATGCGGGTGAAGGGCGGCGTCGCTGCGCGCCTCCTGCACGTCGACGACAGCCCGGTCCTGGTCCGCGCCTGGCAGCCCGGGCGGCAGCGAGTCCTCTTCAGGGCCGAGTCGATCGACCCCGCAGCCGTCTCCCCACCGCGCTCGATGCCGCAGCCGGCGTCGCGATCGGCAGGCCCCGCCGAGCTGGGGACCGCAATCGAGCGGATGCGCTTTGCGCTCGGCGTCGACGACGATCTCGGCGAGTTCTACCGGCGCTTTCGCCGCGATCCGCTGTTGGGGCCGTCGCTCCGCCGCCGTCCCCACCTGCGACCGCGGCGCCGGCCGTGGCCTTGGGAGGCACTCGCCTGGGCGGTGGTCAAGCAGTTGATCGAGACGGGCCGCGCCGCCCAGATCCAGCGCCGCATCGTCGGGCGCTGGGGCAGGCGGCTGCAGGGTGGTCCCGAGGGGCTGCGCGACGTGCCCGCCGCCGCGACGATCGCGGGCCGGGCACCGGCCGAAATCGAGCAGCTAGGCCTCTCCGCCGGACGCGCCGTCGCCCTGCGCGCCGTCGCCGGTCAGATCGCGGCCGGGCGTTGCGATCCGTTCGATCCCGACGCCGACCGGCGCCTGCTCGCCGTGCGCGAGATCGGCCCATGGACGGTGCAGTGCTTGGGGTTAT
>DASTYR010000119.1:0-4525 GCA_035764795.1 Solirubrobacterales bacterium
TCTACAAACGGTGGTTCAAACAGGAGCCGCCGCAGGAGGTGTTGACCGCAACCCATGAGCCGAGCTGAGGCCGACGAAGACGAGTGGGTGAGCGAAGGGGCGTCTGAATGGGCGCCCTTTCTTGAGAATGAGCGCCTCTTGAGATGAGCGAGATCTCGAGATGAACGAGATCCTCGAGCAGTACTTCGACTTCTCGTTGATGGGCGACCACTTCGACGAGGTGCTCGAGGGCTTCTGGCTGACCGTCCAGCTCTCAATCGTGGGCGGTGTCCTGGCGCTCGTCTGGGGACTGGTCCTGGCGCTGCTGCGGCAGCTTCCCGGCAAAGGACTGGCGCCGGTCCGCTTCCTGACGATCGCCTACATCGACGTCTTCCGCGGCGTCCCGCTGTTGATCATCATCCTCCTGATCTCGGGCAGCCTGCCCTTCCTGCCGCTGCCCGAGTCGATCCGGATCCCGCGCTGGTTCGGCCGCCCCGACCCGTTCTGGTACGGCGTCATGGCGATCACGATCACCTACGGCGCCTACATGGCGGAGGTCTACCGATCGGGGATCGAGAGCGTGCCACGCGGCCAGATGGAGGCGGCGCGCTCGCTCGGGATGAGCCACGGGCAGGCGATGCGCAACGTGATCGTGCCGCAGGCGGTGCGGCGTGTCTTCGCGCCCCTGCTCAACGACTTCATCGCCCTGATGAAGGACACGACGCTGGTCAGCGTGATCGCGCTCAACGAGGTGGCGCTGGTCGGCCGCGACATCCAGTCGGAGACCTTCAACAGCTCGGCGCTGACCCTGGGAGCGTTGATGTTCCTCGCCGTGACGCTGCCGCTGGCGCGGCTGGTCGACCGGCTGATCTCGCGCGAGCAGGGGCGCATCTCGCGCGGCACCGCGGGACTGCCGAGTGGGGGTTAGACGATGGCCGAGCCGATGCTGAAGCTGGCCGGCGTCGAGAAGCGCTTTGGCACGTTAGAGGTACTGCGCGGCATCGATCTCGAGGTGGCCCCTGGCGAGGTCGTCTGCGTGCTCGGGCCGAGCGGCTCGGGCAAGAGCACCCTGCTGCGCTGCATCAACCTGCTCGAGCCACCGGAGGAGGGCGACGTCTTCGTCGAGGGCCGCGACATCTGCAAGGGCGCCGACGCGCCCTCCGGCGAGAAGGGATGGGAACTGAACTTCGTCCGCCAGCGAGTCGGGATCGTCTTCCAGCAGTTCAACCTCTTCCCGCACCGCACCGTGCTCGACAACGTGACGATGGCGCCGGAAAAGGTGCTGGGCCGCTCGCGGGAGGAGGCGCGCAGAAAGGCCTGCGAGCTGCTCGCCCGGGTCGGGCTCGACGACAAGGTGAGCGAGTACCCCGATCGGCTCTCCGGTGGTCAGCAGCAGCGGGTGGCGATCGCCCGGGCGCTGGCGATGGACCCGCAGGTGATGCTCTTCGACGAGGTGACCAGCGCCCTCGACCCGGAGCTGGTCAAGGAGGTGCTGGACGTGATCCGTGAGCTGGCCGGCGAAGGGATGACGATGGTCGTCGTCACCCACGAGCTCGGCTTCGCCCGTGAGCTCGCCGACCGGGTCGTCTTCATGGACGAGGGCCGGATCGTCGAGGAAGGGCCGCCCTCGCAGGTCCTCGACGAACCGCGAGAGGAGCGCACGCAACGATTTCTGGGACTTGTCCTAGACCGTTAGGGCGGCGAGAGCCAGGCGGGCGCCGGCTATCGCCCGCCTCAACCGCCGGCCATGGCCGGCAGGATCACAACGGTGTCGCCCTCTGCAACTGCGGTCTCGAGCCCGTCGAGCACCCGGACGTCCTCGTCGTTGAGGTAGACGTTGACGTAGCGGTTGAGATCGCCGTCGGCACCGAAGAGCTGCTCCTCGGTGCCGGGGTGCTCAGCGGTCAGGGCACGCAGCACCTCGCCAACGTCGGAGCCAGCCGCGTCGACCTCGGGCTGCCCCCCGGTCTGCGGCCGCAGGACTGGCGGTATGCGCACGGTTGCCATCAGGACGCGATCCTATTTGAGAGGGTCAAGCGCGGTTCTCAGCCTGCGCAGAAGAGCTCGTAATCAGGGAATTTGCCCAGGTCCTCGTCAGCGACCTCGGGCGCGTCCTCACCGCAGATCGGACAGTTGGGATCGCGGCGCACCTTGAGCTCGGTGAAGCGAGTGCCCAGCGCCTCGAAGAGGAGCAGGCGGCCGATCAGCGGTTCGCCTATCCCAAGCACCAGCTTCAGCACCTCGTTCGCCTGCAGCAGGCCCATCGTGCCGGCCATCGCGCCAAGCACTCCGTTGGCCGAGCAGCTCGGCGCCAGCTCGGGCGGCGGCGGCGTCGGGTAGAGGCAGCGGTAGCAGGGGCCCTCGTAAGGGACGAAGGTGGAGATCTGCCCGTCGAAGCTGAGGATCGAGGCCGAGACGACCGGCTTGCGCAGCCGCACCGAAGCGTCGTTCAGGAGGTAGCGGGTCGGGAAGTTGTCGGCCCCGTCGACAATCACGTCGTACTGGCTGATGATCTCGACGATGTTGGAGGCGTTCATGCGGCCTTTGTGCTCGACCACGTTGACGTCCGGGTTGAGCGCCTCGATCGTGCGCCGCGCCGACTCGGTCTTCGCCATGCCGATCCGTTCGGTGTTGTGGATCACCTGGCGCTGCGGGTTGGAGGCGTCGACGACGTCGTCGTCGACCAGGCCCATCGTGCCGATCCCGGCCGCGGCTAGGTAGAGCGCGGTCGGGGCGCCGAGGCCACCGGCGCCGACCAGCAGCACCTTGGCGTTCAGCATCTTGATCTGGCCCTCGACGCCTACCTCGGGCAGCAGGGTGTGGCGGGAGTAGCGGTCGCGCTGCTCGGCGGTCATCCCCTCGGTGGCTACAACCGGCAGCCCCTGCTCCTGCCAGGCGAGGATGCCGCCGGCCATCGAGGCGACGTTCTCGTAGCCGAGCGCCTGCATCTGCTCGGCCGCCTTGAAGGAGCGGTTGCCGCTGCGGCAGTAGAGGATCGTTCGGGCCGACTTGTCCGGGGCGGCGGACTCGATTTCATCGGACAGGAGGCCAGGGGGAACCAGCTTGCCGCCCTCCAGTCGTGCCTCCTGGAACTCGTGCGGCTCGCGCGTGTCGATCAGGACGACGTCCCCGCTCTCGATCTCCTCGGCCGCCTCGAACGGCTCGATCTCCTCGATCTGGTGCTTCGTCTGCGTGTCAGGCGCCATGCTCGCTCAAATCCCCCGAATCCGGATCAGCTTTTACTTCAAAAAGTATAGCGACCGCGAGCGGAGTGGCCGACGCACGCAGACGACCGCCGCCAGCGGGGGCGGCGGTCTTCGCGATCAGATGCCGCGTGGCGACTAGGCGAGGGACGGACGCATCTGGCGCAGCCGTCGCACCCGCTCCTCGATCGGCGGGTGGGTCGAGAAGAGGCTGGAGAAGCTGCCGCCCCGAAACGGCTTGACGATGTAGAGCGGCTCCGCGGCCTGGTTGACCTGCATCGGGATCGCCGCCGCCCCCTGCTCGAGGCGCAGCAGCGCGCTGGCGAGCGACTCCGGGTTGCCGCTAATCGCGGCGCCGCCGGCATCGGCCGCGTACTCGCGCTGGCGCGAGATCGAGAGCTGGATGATCATCGCCGCAAGTGGCGCCAACAGGACAAGCGCCAACGAGGCGATCAGGCCGAGCGGTGAGTCGTTCTCGTCGCCGCCGCCGAACCACATCAGCATGTAGCCGAGGTAGGTGATCGCTGCGCCGATCGTCGCCGCGACCGACTGGATCAGGATGTCGCGGTGCTTGATGTGCGCGAGCTCATGCGCGAGCACGCCGCGCAGCTCGTCCTCGGAGAGGAGCTTGGTGATGCCCTGGGTGACGGCGACCGCCGAGTGCTTGGCATTGCGGCCGGTCGCGAAGGCGTTGGGTTGCTCCTGGGGAATCATGTAGAGGCGCGGCATCGGCAGGCTCGCCCGCGTCGTCAGTTCCCGCATGATCTGGTAGAGCCGTGGCGCTTCGGACTCGTCGATCGGCTTGGCACCGCTCATCTTCAGCGCCAGCTTGTCGCTGAAGAAGTAGGAGCCCATGTTCATCAGGGCCGCCATGCCGAGGAAAAGCAGCGCGGTCGAGGAGCCGCCGATCATGAAGCCGATCGCGACGAACAACCCCGACAGCGATGCCAAGAGAATCGTGGTGCGCAGGGTCGCGCCGAAGGTGGACTGCCTGGTGGTGGTCATCTAGCTCGCTCCTCGTGAGTTTGCGCTTCCTCAGCAGTATTGCCCGAGGAAAGCGATTTCCCTATAGGGGGCAGCCCCTATTCTGGCCCTGTGACGACCCTGGTCATCGTCGCGCTCGCCATCGTGGCGGCGGCCCTGGCCGTCAACCTCGTCCTCCTGCTGCGCCGCTTCGCGCCGCTGGAGCGGCTTGTCGAGGAAATGGAGAAGGTCGACCTCAGCCGGCCCGGCCCTGTCCTTCCGGAGTCGATAGACGGGATCGCCGAGACCGAGGAGGTCGCCCGCCTCGAGCTCGCCTTCCTGCGGATGACGCGCCGGCTCGAGGCCGAGCGGCGCCGGGC
>DASTYR010000120.1:0-2653 GCA_035764795.1 Solirubrobacterales bacterium
CGCCCGCGGTCGCCTCTACATCGTCAACCTCGTCCCCGGCCACGTCGTCAAGCTGAACGCGCGCAACGGCAAGCTGATCTGGAAAAAGGAGCTGCCCGGCCGGGCAGAGTCCTCGCCGCTCGTGATCGGTCGCAGCATCTACTTCGGCTGCGAGTGCGGCGAGCTCTACGCGCTCAGCACCGTCAACGGCAACGTGCGCTGGGCGACGACGCTGGGCGGCGAGGTCAAGTCAGCGCCGGCCTTCTACCGCGGCACCCTCTACGTCGGCGACTACGGCGGCTACATGAACGCGGTCGACGCGAAAAGTGGCGAGCTGAAATGGCAGAGCGGCTCGCTCGGTCCGGGCTTCGGCGGCTCCGGCGCCTTCTACTCGACCCCCGCAGTGGCCTTCGGCCGTGTCTATGCCGGCAACAACGACGCGCGCGTCTACAGCTACGACGCCCGTGACGGCACGCTCGCCTGGAGCTACTCGACCGGCGGCTATGCCTACTCCGGCCCCACGGTCGCCAGCACCCGCCACAGCCCGCCGACCGTCTACATCGGCTCCTTCGACGGCAACGTCTACGCGCTCGACGCGAAGGACGGCAGCGTGCGCTGGAGCCAGGACGCCGGTGGCCAGATCGTCGGCTCGCTCTCGGCAGTCGGCGACATCGTCTACGCGGCCGAGTTCACCAACGAGACGACGAGCGGCTACATGATGCGCAGCGGCAAGCGCGTCTTCACCTACCCTCGCGGTACCTACACGCCGGTCATCTCCGACGGCCGCCGCCTCTACCTGACCGGCTACTCGAGCATCACGGCGCTGAAGCCGTACGAGTACAGGACCGCGGTCGCGAAACGGATCGAGGCGCCGGCGGGCAAGGCGAAACCGCAGCAGCGACAGAAGCCGAAGAAGCGAGGGCAGCGGAAGAAGCGGCGTTAGCGGCGCTTCGGCGCTACTCCGCCCTTGGGGGGTGGGGGCTTGCGCGGCGGCTTCGGCGCGAAGTGGGGGATGCGCGGGTGGTGCAGCCAGTTCCTCAGTACGCCGAGGCTGGCGGGGTAGTTCTGGATCCTGTAGGAGCTCGATGAGCCGAAGTCCTGGTAGTAGACGAGCATCTTGGTGCGACGATGGCGGTCGACCCACTCGAGCAGGCGCCGCACGAAGCGCGGGTCGTCGGCGCCGACCACGCCCCACTCGGGCAGCGCGAACGGCTTGCCCGAGAAGCGTCGGTAGAGGCCCTTCAGCGCCTTCCAGTCCTGGTTGTCGGAATAGATGTCGGTGCCGACCCAGTCGACCCAGCGGCTGCCGGGGTAGAAGTGGCGCGGCCGGTTCTGCGGCACGGTCGGCGAGCCGGCGGGTAGGACGCTCCAGAGAACGGCCACCGGCGCCTTGGGCAGGCCGCGCACGTCGGCGTCGAGCGGTGGCAGGCCCGCCTGGGCAAGCCGGGCGTCGATTTCACTCCGCTTGCCGCCGCCGTGGACGATCACGTAGATGCGGCGGAAGGCGCGTTTGTAGGCGCGAGGGCTGTGGGCCGCCCCGCGTGAGCCGCCGGCGCAGTCGTAGGCGGCGTAGACGTTGAGGCAGCGGTTGGGCTCGCCGAGCGGGCGGACGTAGGCGGGCATCTCCTTCGACCAGAACAGCTTGTTGAGGCGGACGAGATACTCATCGCCTGCGCCGCGAGCGATCGCCCGCGGAGTGATCAGCTCGTGGCCGTCGTTGTTGTCCGCGGTCGTGATGTGGATGACCGGTCGCGCCCGCGCCTCCTGCCACCGTTCGATCGACTCGGGGAAGTCGGAGCCCCAGGTTCGGAAGGTCTGGATCAGCGCCGGATGCTTATCCATGAGCCGGCTGAAGGCGCCGAAGTCGGCCGGATCGCCGGTGTCGGAGATGCCGAAGTAGACCTTCTTGCCGGGCGGCTTCAGCGGCGCCCCGTTCACGGCGGGGGCGAGGGCCGCCGCCAATGCAAGTACCGCTAGGCCGAGGAGCGCCGCCCGGGCAGCTGTTCGTGAGCGCGGAATCATCCGGAGTCCCTTCGACCTCTGCAGGGCCGGTCCCTCCTACGAAAGGACCCGTCCCTCTCTAGGCGGGGACGCGATTGGAGGCGACAATCTCCAGGACCTCGCCGGCGTACTTGGAGACGAACGAGGGGCCGATGCCGCGAATCGCCAAAAGCGCGCCGGAATCGGCGGGGCGGGCGGCAGCGATCGCCTCCAAGGCGGAGTTGTGGGCGACCGTGTAGGCCGGCTTGCCGTCGGCGGCGCGGAGCCGCCACGCCTTCAGCTGCTCGAAGAGGGCCGCCTCGGCGGTGGAGAGCTCGACTGGCGCCGCCGCGGCCTTGGCACCGCGGCGCGGCGCCCGCACCGCGATCGTCTCCGGGTCCGGAAGCCAGAGCTCCGGATCGCAGGCATCGCAACAACGACCCAGCGGCCGGCCCGCGGTGTCGTCCCCGAAGTGGTCGAGGACGCTGCGGCGCCGGCAGCGGTCGGAGTAGATGAACTCCTTGATCGTCCGGTAATCGCGCCAGCCGCGCTCGCGGGCTATCGCCAGCTCCGGGTCGCCGGCCCGCTGCTGGTTGAAGCGGACCAGCCGCCCCAGGTCGGCGCGCATCGCCAGCAGCACGGCCTTGGCGGGCCGGCCGTCGCGGCCCGCCCGTCCGGCCTCCTGGTAGTAGGC
>DASTYR010000121.1:0-9109 GCA_035764795.1 Solirubrobacterales bacterium
GGTGATGCAGAGGTTCCGCATCAACTGCATCGTGATCGTCGAACCGCCCTGGACCACCTCGCCCGCCTCGATGTTCTCGATCAGCGCCCGCAGGCCACCCTCGTAGTCGACGCCCTCGTGCTCGAAGAAGCGCTCGTCCTCGATCGCGACCGTGGCGTACTCGAGATCGGTCGGTATGCGGTCGATCGAGACCGGCGTCCGTGCCTCTTCTGAGGCGATGTAGCCGAGCTTGCTGCCGTCGCCGGCGAAGAGCAGCGAGTTACCGCCTTTGTCGATCGGTTTGCAGGCGGAGAGGGGGGGCGCCTCGGCGGCGACGTCGATCACCCAGGAGGCGGCGGCGATGGCGCCGACGGCGCAGGCCGCGAGCGCCCCGGCGAGCACGAAGCCGAGCTTGCTGCGGGCGCCGCCGCGGCGCCGGTGGCGGCGTCGATCTCGCTGCGTCATCGAAGAAAGGGTACTTCGCCGAGTTCGGCGTCAGGCCTGCGTGTCGCCGGTCGAGCGGTTGTGCACGACCCCGTCCACGAGCTTCTGATTGGGGATGACGAAGGTGGTGGCGTCGCCAGGGTCGACGTAGGTGTAGGAGAGGGTGATGTCGACGACGCGGCCCTCGATCTCCTCGAAGCAGATCCGGTCGCCGATCCGGATCGGCTGCGAGACCGCGATCTGGATGCCGGCGATCATGTTGCCGATCGTGTGCTGGGCGGCGAAGCCGATGATCGCCGCCAGCACCGCGGTCGAGGCGAGGATGCCGGTGGCAAGGCGGTGAAGCTCGGTGAACTGAGCGAGCGCCATCGCCCCGAGCACGAGGAAGACGATCAGGACTATCAGGCGCCGCAGGAAGCGCAGACGCGTGCGCGTCGAGCGCGAGACCTGTGAGACTGCCGGCGTCATGGAGGGCAACCTAGCTAGCGCGCCCGCTGGGGGCGAGCCTGCCCGCTTCCCCTACGCGACCTGGGGGCCGGGCGCGGCGATCGCCGGTCTCTTCGTCGCCTTTAGCGCCCAGTCGGTGTTTGCGATCGTGATCGCCGCGGCCGGGGGCGTCGACGGCGACGACTTCACGACCGCGGCCAGCGTCGTCCTGCAGGGTCTCGGCGCTCTCGCCTTCATCGCGATCCCGCTCGCGATCGCGACCATGGGGCGGGGGCGGGTGTCCTGGCGCGAGGCGCTGCGGCGGCTCGGCCTGCGCGGCTTCTCCTCGTCGGCGGTGGCCTGGATGGGGGTGGCGATCGCCGTCTACCTCGCCTTCGCGGCGGTCTACGTGGCGCTGGTGGGCGAACCCAAGCAGGAGGACGTCGCCGAAGCCTTCGGCAGCCTCCCCTTCCAGATCCTCCTGATCGCGATCGCGGCGCCGATCAGCGAGGAGATCTTCTTCCGCGGCATGCTCTTCGGCGGCCTGCGGCAGCGCATGCCCGGCCTGGTGGCGGCGCTGGTCAGCGCTGTCGTCTTCGGCGGGTTGCACGCTTTCACCGGCATCAGCGCCGTGCCGCCCCTGATCGCCTTCGGCTTCATCCTCGCCCTGCTCTACGAGAAGACCGGCTCGATCGTCCCCGGAATCCTCCTGCACGCGCTGAACAACTCTGTCGCCCTGGCCGCTCAGTAGCGGCGGCCGCCCAAGCTGCCGGTCGGTAAGGCAGAATGTCGCCCGATGCGTCTGCGGCTGATACCAGGGCTTCTCCTCTCCGTAGCGCTTCTGACGCCCGCGGCGGCTGTGGCGGCGCCTAAGCCGGCGATCGTGAAGATCCGTCCCGTCAACCTCGACGGCGGCAAGGCACGCATCATGAGCACGGTTCGCGTCGCCGGCACGCTGAGCCCGTACGCGCCGAACCAGAAGGTCGCCGTCACCTTCTTCCTCGACGGCAAGCCGGTCAAGCGGGCGAGCGTCAAGGTCGCGAAGGGCAAGGGCGGCGCCGGCTCCTTCGACGCCCGCATCCGGATCGAGGAGGCCGGCAAGTACGCGGTCAGCGCCCGCCACGCGCCGACCGCCCTGCTCGGCGGCGACAGCACGGTGCGCAAGAGCTGGCGGGTCAGCTTCGTCGCCCTGCGCCAGGGCAAGTGCGGACCGGTCGTCGTCGGCTTCAAGAAGGCGATGCGCAAGCTGGGCTACATCGCCAACGACGGCCGCTGCTTCGGCGGCAAGACGGCACGGGGCGTGCTCGCCTACCGCAAAGTCAACGAGATGAGCCGCAGCATGCGGGCCGGCAAGGGCCTGGTGAAGCGGGTGTTCGCCGGTCGCGGCGGCTACCGCGTGCGCCACCCCGGCGCCGGCCGCCACGTCGAGGCCCCGCTCTCCAAGCAGGTGCTCGTCTTCGCCAAGGGTGACAGGCCGTACGCGATCTACCCGATCTCCTCCGGCAAGTCCTCGACCCCCACGGTCACCGGCCACTTCGAGTTCATCCGCACCGAACCGGGCTACAACTCGCACGGCATGTACTACTCCTGGTACTTCTTCGGCGGCTACGCCGTCCACGGCTACGAGTCGGTGCCCGACTACCCGGCCAGCCACGGTTGCCTGCGCACCTTCATCGCCGACCAACCCGAGATCTACAACCGGATCGAGTTCGGCGAAAGCATCTTCATCTGGTGAGCCGCACTAGGCTTCCTGTCCGATGAGCGAGCGAGCTCTGCGGGCAGTCCTGGCGATCGTCGCGGCCTACCACGTCGTAATCGGCGCGCTTGCCCTCTTCGTGCCGGACACCTTCTTCGAGGAGATCGGCGCCTACGGCGTCGAGAACTCGCACTACGTCGGTGACGTCGGCGCCTTCATCTTGGCTTTTGGGATTGCGATCGGAATCGCGATCGTGCGACCCGCCTGGCGAGCCCCGCTGCTCTGGCTGGGGGCGATCTGGTACGGCCTCCATGCCCTCAACCATGCTTTCGACACCGATGAGGCGCGCAGCGAGGGCCGCGGCTGGGCCGACACGTTGCTGATCGCCTTCGGGGCGGTCGCCGCGGCCTGGCTGGCGCGGGTCTCCGAACGCCTGCGCGGCGAGCCGGCGGAGGGCCGGCGGTGAGAGTCTTCGTCGCGGGAGCCAGCGGGGCGATCGGACGGCCGCTGGTCCGGCAGCTGGTCGCGGCTGGGCACGAGGTGACGGGGACGACGCGGCGAGCGGAGCGGGCCGAGGAGATAGAGGCGGCCGGCGCCAGCGCGGTGGTCTGCGACGTCTTCGACCGCGAGGCGCTGGCGGCGGCAGTGGCCGCGGCGCGGCCCGAGGCGGTCGTGAACCAGCTCACCAGCCTGCCCCGCAAATACGACCCCCGCAAAGCTTCCTTCTACGAGCAGACCAACCGGGTGCGTCGCGAGGGCGGCCACAACCTCGTCGAGGCGGCGCGCGAGACGGGGGTCCGACGCTTCATCACCCAGAGCATCTCCTTCCTCTACGCCCCCGAGGGCGACTGGGTGAAGAGCGAGGAGGCTCGGGTCTACGACGACGCCCCCGGCCATTTCGGTCCGTCGGTCCGCGTCCTGGTCGAACACGAGCGCGAGGTGGTCGAGTCCCCCCACTTCGAAGGCCTGGTTCTGCGCTACGGCCAGTTCTACGGGCCGGACACCTACTTCGCACCGGACGGTCACCTCGGCGGTGAGACGAGTCGCCGCCGCTTTCCGATCGTCGGCGAGGGTACGGGCGTCTTCTCGTTCATCCACGTCGAGGATGCGGCCGGGGCGACGGTCGCGGCGCTCGAGCGAGGCCCGGCCGGCATCTACAACGTCGTCGACGACGAGCCGGCGCCGATGCGCGAGTGGCTGCCGGTGTACGCCGAGCTGCTGGGTGCGAAGCCGCCTTTCCGCGTGCCGTTCTGGCTTGCTCGCCTCGCCGCCGGCAGGTCCGTCGCGACGACGGCGGTCGAGATGCGCGGGGCCTCCAACGAGAAGGCGAAGCGGGAGCTGGGCTGGCAGCCGCGCTACGCGAGCTGGCGCCAGGGCTTCCGCGAGGCGCTCGGCTAGCCCGACGCCGACCTGGATGCCAGCCGTGGCCGACCTCGACGCAGCGAAGCAGACCCTGCTGACCGAGCTGCGCGAGCACTCCCTGGTGCTCGGCGAGGTGACGCTGGCGAGCGGCGCCACCGCGCAGTACTACGTCGACGCGAGGCGGGCCCTGCTGCGGCCGGCGGGCTTTCGAGCGGCCGGCGAGCTGATCGCGGCCGCCGCCGCGGAGTGGGGGGCGACGGCGGTCGGCGGACCGGCGACCGCGGCGATCCCGCCGGCCTGCGCGGCGCTGGCGGTCCCGGCCGGCGAGGGCCTGGTCGGCTTCTTCGTTCGCGCCGAGCGCAAGCAGCACGGCTTGCAGCGGTGGGTCGAGGGTCCCGTTGAGTTAGGGGATCGGGTCCTCGTCGTCGAGGACACCGTCACGACCGGCGGCTCCACCGCCACGGCGATCGATCGCGTTCGCGAGCAGGGCCTCGAAATCGTGGGGGTGGTTGCTGTGGTCGACCGGCTCGCCGGCGGCGCAAGTGCGATCGAGGCGGCCGCGCAGGCGCCCTACCGGGCCCTGGTGACGATCGACGAGCTCTAACCGCAGCGACCCGACCGTCTTTAAGTCCAGCTCGGCGTCTCCTAAGACGCTGGTGTTTATTATGGGGCGGCTCGGAGACATGGGAGGCCGTGCACCGCTCTCGGCTGCGCCATCGCCTGAGCGTTCGAGGAAACCGCACGAATCGAGCAGCCCATCAGCCAGCGTTCGTCAGACGAGTTCGCCAAGGCCTTCGAGGCGGCTTTCGCCCGCCTGCAGGTCGCGGTCGAGAACGCCTCCGCGCTCGACGGCGACTGGGCGACCAAGGCCGCGGCCGCCGTGGCGGCAACGCTCGAGTTCGCAGCCACGAACCCAGACGCCGCGCAACTGCTGACTCGGGAGGCGCTGTCGCGTGGTGCGGAGGGCGCCTCCCGCCACGAGCGGGTCATCTCCTATGCGGTGGACCGGCTGGCGACGGGACGCTCGCTGCGCCCGGAGAACGCCGAGCTCCCGGAGATCACCGAGCGGGCGCTGGTCGGCGGGCTCGTCATGCTCGTCGCTCAGCGCCTCGAGGACGGTCAGCTGACCGAGCTGCCGGCGTCGACACCGGAAATGATCGAGTTCGTCCTCACCCCGTACGTCGGCGCCGCCGAGGCACGCCGCGTCGCCTCTGGCTGAACGCTCCAATCGCTGCGTCCTAGGTCAGCTTGCCCTGCGCGGCGGCACCGCCTCGCAGGGCCGGGTTGCAAAACGCCCCGAGCAGGATTCGAACCTGCGGCCTACTCCTTAGGAGGGAGTCGCTCTATCCAGCTGAGCTATCGGGGCCTGGCTACGGATTGTCTCACTCTCCCAACAGCCTCTGACACCAGTTAACTGCAGCACTGGCAACAGAAATCGCTCGCTTGCGATCCAGCGTCTCGATCGGCGCGTCGTCGTACCGGAACTCGGCGGCCCAGGGGGTCAGCCAAGACGCGGACTTGACCTCGGGCTCCAAGGCAGCCGAATGTTTTTCGGCTACGACGATCAGATATTCGAGATCGTGCGTCTTGGGAAAGTCGATGCCCTCCAACATCAGCACGGCCTTCACTGCCTTCTCGACGGCCTGCTGTGCGTGAAAGCCGACTGGGCGGTCGTCCATCTCTGGATCGGGGGCGAGCTTTTCAGCAGTAGCCAGGTCGATTGCGGCGAGCCGAGCGAAGGACTCGGCGACCTCGGTCTGCTCAGGGCTGGGCAAGGACGCGACCGTCGCGCAGCGCGTGATGGACCATCGTTCCCGGCACCTTGGCCCGTCGCGCAGCGCGTTTCTCGTCTAGGACGACAATGTCTACCGGCGCTGGGAAATCCCTGAGAGTGCGCCGCAGACGCTCCCACTCCTTGAGGCGGTCCTCCAATTCGGGCTCGATGACGAGGAAGTCAACATCGCTATCTGCCCTTGCCTCTCCGCGTGCGTGGGAGCCGAAGAGGATCACCTTTGACTCCGTGCCGGCGGTTTCTGCCAGCAGCTTCCCTGCCTGGTCGATCAGCTCGCGAGAAACCATCGCGGACAAGGTAGCGGAGTAAGGTGCCGACAATGCAATCCATTGGGCAGCGGCTGCCCAGATCGAAGTCAATTGCGCCTAGTCCACGGGAACCTCGCTTCGTGGCAGCCGGAACGCATCTGGCTCTGCAGGGCGCCGCAAGCGCATTGCTCGCAATCCCTTAGGAGGGAGTCGCTCTATCCAGCTGAGCTATCGGGGCCGGATGGCTCATCGTAGAAGGCTAATCTCCCGTGGCATCGAGGTCTTCTAGGTCGACTTGGTCACGGGGACGTCCAGCGGCGCGCTTCATCGCTCTCAGAGAGCCAATTGAGCAGACGGCGACCTTGACGCCGAGTATCTCCGTCTCGGTTGCGGACTCGCGTAGCTCTGCATATGGCGGGACGCCATCGAGTCCCTGGACGATGTCGAGGAGGCCAAGCTCGGTCTCGATCGCGACTCGCTCTCCGCTTGCGAGGCCGCCCACCAAAACGAACTCGACACCTGCCTCGGAGAGCTTGCGAAAGCTGGTCGAAAGCCGGTGCGGTCAACTGCGCCGAGCAGCGCCGGTGAACTGCATCAGCTGGTGGCTGAGAGCGATGCCCTCAGCCAGGTTCACGCTCATGGGCCGTCGCGCGTCCTCGCGCAGTCGGCGCAGCCGGACTACCTCGGATTCGGCCGCGGCATCCCTCGACGGCTTGCTCGCCCGTTGGATCGACTCCATGCCAACACGGTAGCGGAGCAGGATAGACCCCGACCCCATGGGCAGCGCTGCCCAAATCGACAGCAATCGTGCCCGATGGAATCGAATCCGTAGTCAGCGGGAGTACGACGTACTCCGCTCTGCGAGGGCGAAAGACGCAACTCCTCCGCCTCGGTTAGGTCGCCTCGAATCCGGGACCAGCCGAGCCCCTCATAGGATGAAGCGCCTCCCATGGAGCCCGATACCGTTGAGATCCGGGTGCTCGGCTGCCTGCTGGAGAAGCAGCGGACGACGCCAGACGCCTATCCGCTTTCGCTGAACGCGCTGCGAGTGGCCTGTAACCAGGCGACGAACCGCGATCCGGTGGTCGAGTACGACGAAGCCACGGTGGTCGAGGCGCTGCGGCGGCTGGCTCTGCGGGGTTGGACGCGGCTGGCGAGCGGCGCCGGCAGTCGGGCGCGCAAGTACCGGCATCTGCTGGGCGACGCGCTGGAACTCGACGACGCGGAGCAGTCGCTGCTCGCGGTGCTGATGCTGCGCGGCACCCAGACGCCGGGGGAGTTGAAGCAGCGAACCGATCGGCTGCACGGCTTCGCCGACCTTGCGGCTGTGCACGGGGCGCTGGAGCAGTTGATCGAGAAAGGTCACGTCGAGCGATTGCCGCGGCAGCCGGGCAAGAAGGAGGAGCGCTACCGACAGTTGCTCGGGGGTGAGGAGGACGCCGCCGACAACGGCGGGGCCGTCGGCGAAGAGAGCCGCCTTGACCGGTTGGAGCGGGAGCTGGCCGAGCTCCGGGAGCAGGTCCGCGAGCTGCGTGACGCCCTCGGCGGCTAGGCAGCCAGGTCAACCGGTGAGGCCGACAGGCTGCCCCGGGCCCTCGGAGCGGCTTTCGTGGAATTCGATCGCCTCGGCCGTCTCCTCGAAGGAGAGCAGCTCGGCCCCGGCGAGATCAAGGAGATGCGCCTTCACCTCCTCGGGCGTGGCTCGAAAGAACTCCCGCCGCAGGTTGACCTTGTTCAGTCGGCGATCGGCAAGCCGTTCGTGGAGCTTCCCCTCGAGCCCCACGGCGTCGTCTGAGAAGAGGATCGCGTGGACGTCGAACCGAAACGGCACCGAGGCGTCGCCGAGCTCGCGCACGCGCTCGCGCGGGTCGAGCCGTCGCGTCAGGCCGATCTTCACTATTCCCTCGCCGAAGGAGCCCAGGTTCGAGATGACGTAGACGTAGCCGGCCCGCACGTTTGCCGCCCGGTAGTCGACGTCCTCGATCGCCCGCTGGATCTCACCCAGCTCCTGCTCCAGCCGCGCGACCGCCTCGGTGTCTCCTCTTGCCCGCAGGGCGTTCAGCGAGTTCAGGTAGTGCTGCTGCTCTTTCTCGAGACGGGCGCGCTCTCGCTCGATTTCCTTTTGCACGCGCTTCTCTTCCTTGAGTCGCTCGCGCTCCGCCCGTTCGGCCTCCTTCTCCTCGGCCAGCTTCTCGCGGTAGTCGGCCGTGAGCTCCAGCTCGTAGACCCTCAGCTCGTGGTAAGGCCCTGAGATGTGGATGTCCATCGTGCGCCCAAGTCGCGCGATGGTCGCGGCAACTTTGGTCAGGCGCTCGACCGCAGCGGCGAGCTTGTAGGGCTTCAGCCCGCGTACGAGGTTGTCGGCCTCCGCGTTGTACGCACGCAGCATCAGCTTCGAGAAGTCGCGGACCATCTTCCGGCCCTGGGCGGCGGATTCGTTGACCAGCCAGTTCGTGTTGCCGCGAACCGCTCCACCGTCCTTGCGGGTCATGGCCTTGATCCGCTCGCGGAGGGCCTTCAGTGCCGCCTGGTACTCGACGGAGTCGCTCAGCGGATGCCGGTACTCATAGACGCCGGCTTCCTGCAGCAGGGCGGTCTCCTCGGTGGTGACGACCTCGCTGCGGAGCTCGCGCAGTTGCCGATCGAAGCTTTCCCTTTCCTTCTTCTTGCTGGCAAGCTCGGCCTCCAGCCCCTCGCGCGCCTCGTCGGTCTCGCGCTGGAGGTTCGCCATGGCCTCCCGGCGGTCCGTCTCGAGCTGCTCGCGTTGCGCCTCTAGCTGCCGGCGCAGGGCGTCGCTTTTCTCCTCGAGCTCGAGGACCGTCAGTCCGCCGAGTCGGTCGAGCTGTCCCCTTAGATCGGCGACTTCCTTCGCGAGCTCCCTGGCCCGCTTGCGAGCTCCGAAGACGGGAATGTCCGAAGGTGGGCTCGGCGTCTCCATGTCGATCTCCGAGCCCATGACTCGCGACAAGATACCTAAATAGAACTGAGCTAATACAGAGTTCAGGCGTAGAGGCTTTCGGACGCGAGCTCGTCGGCGCGGCGGCTCCAGAGCTTGACCTCGAGAAAGACATCGTCGCCGTAGTTCTCAAGGGCGTCGAGCGCGATCAGCGTGAAGCGTTCGTCGGAGATCGCTTCCTGGTCGACGGTCTCGTCGTCCAGCTC
>DASTYR010000122.1:0-7673 GCA_035764795.1 Solirubrobacterales bacterium
CGATGGCTCCAATTTCGTCGACAGCATCTTCCACAACAAAGGCGTAGTTCTCGCTGCTCGACTTCTTTTGGTTTCCGCCGCCGTCGTCCTAGCGGTAGGTGGCATTTTTATCGTTGGCTCAACGATCAAGCGTATGGCCAATGGCGAATGGCTCCGTAAGGCCGGACCTTTCGAAATTTCGGAGGCGGCTGTCAGCGACATAGAAAGCCAGATTGACCGATGGCGTCGAGCGGCAAAGGCAGGAGAAGAAGAAGTGGCCGAACTAACCGATCGTCTGCGTGAATCCGATGAACTGATCGAACAGATTCAGCTGGAAATGGACGACGGGTAGCTATCATCATCAATAGCTATTAGGAGAGCGCAATGACGCCAGAGCGGTTGAACAAGCGCATCGAGCGCACCCTGAAAAGGAATCAAGCGGCGATCCGTCGGGCAAATAACCGAACGGGACGACTGAATGACGCCGCTGAGCGGTCTACCGCTGATGTGGACCGAGCGCTGAGACAGCTGCGCCAACGCGTAGCTGGATAGCCCCCGGCAGATCGACGAGACAGGTGGAGCCAATTGCCGCTCCTGTCCCGTATTCCTATGAATGGCAGGTTCGGATCTGTTAGATCTGGGGGATAACCCCTTAGATCTTGACATAGACAGACTTAGATTTCATAATGCAGTAGCAGGCATTACCACGGAGTAGGAGGTACCGACATGGCACTCGTCAGATGGGATCCGGCACGGGAGCTGGACCTTCTCCAGGGCGACATGAACCGCCTCTTCGACACCTTCTTCCAGGGTCGTGGGGTCGGCGCGGCGGCCGCCAACGGCAGTCGGCGATGGATTCCACCCATGGACCTGGTCGAGGCCGACGACGAGTTCGTCCTCCGCGCGGACCTCCCGGGGCTCGATCCCGACGACCTCGAGCTCGAGGTCAAGGACAACGTCTTGACGATCGCGGGTGAGCGCCGGGCCGAGCACGAGGACCGCAAGGAGGGCTACCACCGCGTCGAGCGCTCGTTCGGCCGCTTCTCGCGTTCGCTCGACCTCCCCGAGGGGATCGACGCGAGCGCGGTCACGGCGGATTTCGATCGCGGCGTCCTCGAGGTGAGAATCCCCAAGCCCGCCGAGCGGCAGCCGACCAAGATCGAGATCGGCAGCCGCAACGGCACCAGCCTGGAGTCCGGAGAGGAGTAGCGGGCGGCGGCGCTTCTGGCCGCCGCCATACGCTTCGGCCCGTGCGGAGCGAGCCGGAGCGCCTCAGGTTCGAGATCGACGCCCGTGCGGGGAGCGCCCGCGCGGGCGTTCTGCATACGGCGCACGGCGAGGTCAAGACGCCGGCGTTCATCCCGCTCGCGACCAAGGCGACGGTCCGCAGCCTCGATACGGCCGAGGTCGCCGCGCTCGGCTATGAGCTGATCCTCGGCAACACCTACCACCTGCTCGTCTCGCCCGGGCCCGACCGAATCGCCACCGCCGAGGGGCTGCACGGCTTCATGGGCTGGGAGCGGGCATTGATCACCGACTCGGGCGGCTTCCAGGTCTTTTCGCTGGCCCACGGCGGCGTCGCCGACGAGGTCAAGGGCAGCGGCCGACCGGGCGGCGGTCACGGCTCGGTCGTCTCGATCGACGAGGACGGGGTCCGTTTCCGCTCCTACCGGGATGGCAGCGCACTCTTCCTCTCGCCGGAGACGTCGATGGAGACGCAGGCAAAGCTCGGGTCCGACATCGCCCTGGTCTTCGACGAGTGCACTCCCTACCACGCCGATCGCGACTACACCGCCCGCTCGATGGAGCGCACCCATCGCTGGCTCGACCGCTGCCTGTCCTGGCACCGCGGGAGCGGGCCGGCCCGCCAGGCCGTCTTCGGCATCGTCCAGGGCGGTGTCCACGAGGACCTGCGCCGGGAGTCGGCGCAGGCGGTCTCAGAGGCCGCGGTCGACGGGCTGGCGATCGGCGGCACCCTCGGCCGCGACAAGGACGAGATGCGGGGCGTGCTCGAGCTGACTGCGCCGCTGTTGCCCGAGGAGGCTCCCAAGCACCTGCTCGGCATCGGCGACGTCGACGACCTGCTCACCGGCATCGCCCTCGGTCTCGACGTCTTCGACTGCGCCATTCCCACCCGGCTCGCCCGCCATGGCACCGCGCTCGTCCCCGACCCGGAGAATCGCTTCCGCCTCGACCTGCGAAAGGCGGGCTGGGAGGGAGACCGCTCGCCGCTCGCCGACGGCTGCCCTTGCCCGGCATGTCAGCGCCACGACCGCGACTACCTCTCCTACCTCTCGCGGGCCGAGGAGCTGACCGCGGTGCGCCTGCTCTGCCTGCACAACCTGACCTATCTGCGCGAGCTGGTCTCGAACGCCCGCGCGGCGATCGTGGCCGGGGACTTCGACTCCTACTCGGCGGCGATTCTCAACGGCGCCGCGCCGTGGAGCGCGAGCGGCTGAACGGCACCGCCCGCCGCTACTCCGTGTTGTTCCGAACCAGTTCTTCCAGCTCTTCGACGACCCGATCCACCGAATCGCCGGCGACTTCGGAGGCGCGGACGCCGCTCGCCTGATCGGTGGCCATGATCACTGCGGCGGCCACGGCGGCGGCGATCAGGACCAGAGCTACCGTCGCCAGGGTCAGGCGGACGAGGCGCGAGAAGGCGCTGCGTCGGCGGGGGCCCGCTGGAGGCGAGACTGGGGCGGGGGGCGGCGGCGGGGCAGGCCGCCGCGGCGCCGGCCTGCGGCTCGGCGAGGCGGGCCGGTACTCGGTGTGTGCGGTCTCTTCGAGTCGGCGCGTCGTCGTCTCGCCGCCGAGCACGCGCGTCGGTCCCGCGTCCTCGTCGAGCGGCAGCGTCACGTCCTCACCCATCAGACCCAGGCGCAGACCACCGCCCAGCTCGTCGGCGCTGGCGTAGCGCCGCGCCGGGTCACCCTCGAGGGCACGCATGACAGCGCCGCCGAGCGGCTCGGGAACCTCGTCGTTGTAAGTGCTGGGGGGAAGCGGCCGCTCGTTCTGCTGGCGCACCGCCAGCTCCGCCAGGGTCGAGCCCTCATACGGCAGGCGCCCGGTCAGGAACTGGTAGAGGACGACGCCGAGAGCGTAGACATCGGTTGCCGGCGTCGCCTCCTCACCGCGCACCTGCTCGGGAGCCAAGTAGGCCGCGGTGCCCACCACCGAGCCGACCTGGGTGATGCGGGTCTGTTCGATCGCCCGCGCGATCCCGAAGTCGGTCAGTTTCACCGTCATCGGCCCGCCCCCGACCGGACCGCCGTCGATCATCAGGTTGCCGGGCTTGACGTCACGGTGGATGATCCCCCGGCGGTGGGCGTAATCCAGACCCGCACAGGCCTGCACCCCTGCCTCCGCCGCCACCTCCGGCTCGATCGGGCCCTGGCGCTGCAGGATCTGCGCCCCCGACTGGCCTTCGACGTACTCCATGACGATGAAGTGACGGCCGTCGTCGACCCCGGTGTCGTAGACCTGGACGATGTTGGGGTGGATCAGTTTGGCGACCGCGAGCGCCTCGCGCCGGAATCGGGCGACGAAGCGCTCGTCGTCTGAGAGGTGCTCGGCCAGGACCTTGACGGCGACGGTGCGCTCGAGGATCCGATCGGTCGCCTGGTAGACGGTCGACATGCCGCCGCTACCGAGTCGATCGCCGAGCTCGTAGCGGCCGGATAGGGCCCCCGCCTCCATCAGCCGCCACCCCCCGCCGGGTTCGCCGGGCTGACGCCGCCCGATGACGTGCCGCCACCTTCGGCCGCGGGCGGCGGGCCACCTTCGCCTTCCTGGCCTTTGGCTTCCCCTTCGGCCTGCGGCGGCAGCTCGGGAGAGCCTTCGCCTTCGCCGTCGTCACCTTCTTCTTCCTTTTCGCGCGACTCGTCCTGCTTCTCCTCTTCCTTTTCGCGCTTCTCCTCTTCCTTCAACGCGTCCTCTTCTTTTCGCTCTTCCTCACCGAGCGCGTCCTCGTCGGCTTCCAGTTCGCTCGGCTCGGGTTCGGCCGCTTCCCCCTCTTCCTCGCAGCGCGCCACGACTTCCTGCAAGCGGTCGACGCCCCGCTCTAGGGCCCGCTTCAACCGCGGGTCGACTTCGTCGAGCGCTTCGACCTGTTCGTCCACTTGGCCGGTCGCGCTTTCGGCGCCGAGGCAGTCGCCTTCGTCGGCGAGCCGCTCGACGGCTTCCAGGTTGGCGGTGATCTCACGGGCGGTCCCGCCGGGCAGCAGTTGCGCCTCCTCCTCGCCGCAGCCCGCCAGGGCGAGCAGGGCAGCGGCGAGCACCGAGGCGAGCAGCGATACGGCAGGGCTGGGCATCCGGCCGAGTCTAGAGAACGACCTCGGGCGCGGTTTTTGCCTGCATCTGACGGGCAAGGCTGTCCTCTTCACCGGCCCAGATGAAGCCGATCGGCGAGGCGGCGGGGGAGGCCGGCGGCGACGATCGCAGCGGCGGCCGCGTCGACGTCGTACTCGACGCGGTGGAAGCGCGCCGTCTCCTCCGCGATGTCCAGCTCGAGCCAGGCCGCGCGCGGATCGCCGTCTCGGGGCTGGCCGACGCTGCCAGGGTTGATGAGCCAGCCGCCCTCGTCGAGGCGGAGCAGCGTGCCGTCGCCGGCCTGGGCGCCGCGGATCTCGCCGTCTTCGTGCTGCTCTGGCCTGACGAAGAAGAGGGCGACGTGCGAGTGCCCGATCAGACCGACGCGCTCGGGCTGAGCATCGAGGCAGGCGTCGGCCTGCTCGGTGGAGAGCACGTACTCCCAGACGGGATCGCGCGGCGAGCCGTGTGAGAGGGCGATGCCGTTGCGACTGTCGCTCGGGTCGAGGTCCCGCAGCAACTCCACGGTGGTGGCGGCGACGTGGTCGCGCGTCCACCAGACCGCCGCCGCGGCAGCCTCCGAGAAGGCGGCTACGTCGAGCGCACCGAGCACAGCGAGATCGTGGTTGCCGACCAAGGAGATCGCGCAGCGGTCGCGGATCAGCTCGGCGCAGGCGTCGGGATGGGCGCCGTAGCCGACGACGTCGCCGAGGCACCAGATCTCCTCGACCTCGGTCGCGTCGATCGCGTCGAGGGCCGCCTCGAGGGCGGGCAGGTTGGCGTGGATGTCGGCGACCACCGCGACTTGCACGGGCGGCAGCGTAACCCCCGCCCGGGTGGGTCCATACGATGCCGCCGATGACGCAGTGGGGACCGCGGTGAGCGCAGCCGACCCGATCGCCGAGCTTCGCTCGGCCGTCACCCGCGCTGCACGCGCGCTGCGCGACGGCGAGCCCGCCGGCCCGCAGCCGACCCTGGAGAGGCCGCCGCAGCCCGACCTGGGCGATTACAGCTCGAACGCGGCGATGCTGCTGGCGGCACCGCTAGGCGAAGCCCCGCGTGACGTCGCAGCGCGGCTCTGCGCCGAGCTCGAACGCGAGCTCGGCGAGAGCCTCGAGCGGATCGAGGTGGCGGGGCCGGGCTTCGTCAACCTCTACCTGTCCGACTCCTGGTTCCGCAGCGCGATGGCGGCCATGGCCGGGCAGGAGGCGTTGGGGCCGGCCCCGACTGCCTCCGCCGAGCGAGTCCTGGTCGAGTTCGTCTCCGCCAACCCGACCGGTCCACTGCACGTCGGCGGCGGCCGCCATGCCGCCTACGGCGACGCCGTGGCCCGCCTGCTCGCAGCCGTCGGCCACTCTGTCGAGCGCGAGTACTACGTCAACGACGCCGGCGGTCAGGTGCAGCGCTTCGCAGCCTCGATCGCGGCGCGCATGACGGGCGCCGAGCCGCCCGAGGACGGTTACGAAGGCGACTACGTCGCTGACCTGGCGGAGCAGATCGCGGCCGAGGGAGTCGATCCGGCCGAGACCGACCCGGTGGGGCGGCGGGGCGTCGAGCTTGTCCTCGAAGGCGTGCGGACGAGCCTCGACCGCTTTGGCGTTCGCTTCGACACCTGGTTCTCCGAGCGTGGGCTCTACGAACGCGGCGAGGTCGAGGAGGCGCTCGAGCAACTCGAGCGCAGCGGCCACACCTACCGCAGCGAGGGGGCGCTTTGGCTGCGCAGCACCGAGTTCGGCGACGACAAGGATCGCGTCCTGGTCCGCGCCGAGGGCGAGCCGACCTACCTGGCCGCCGACGTGGCCTACCACCGCGACAAGCTGGAGCGCGGCTTCGAGCGCCTGATCAACGTGCTCGGTGCCGACCACCACGGCTATGCGCCACGGCTGCGGGCGGCGATCGCGGCGCTCGGATTTGACCCCGAGGCGCTCGAGGCGCTGATCATGCGGCTCGTCCACATCGTCGAGGGGGGAGAGCGAGCGCAGATGTCGAAGCGCAGTGGTGATTTCGTCTCGCTCGACGCGCTGGTCGACGACATCGGCGTCGACGCGGCGCGCTGGTTCATGCTCTGGCGCAGTCACGACACGACCGTCGATCTCGATCTCGAGCTGGCCCGGCGGGAGTCGAGCGACAACCCCGTCTACTACGTCCAGTACGCCCATGCCCGTATTGCGAGCATTCTGCGCAAGGCCGAGGGAGAGGCGGGCGACGCCGGCACCCCTACTCCCGGCACGGCGCTCGAGCCAGCCGAGCGCGACTTGGTCAAGCGGCTACTCGAGTTTCCAGACGAGGTGCGCGAGGCGGCGGCGCGCCGCGCCCCGCACCGGATCTGTGCCTACTCGAGTGCGGTCGCAGCCGACTTTCACGCCTTTTACCGCGACTGCCAGGTCGTCGGGGCCGAAGGGGAGGGGGTCGAGCGCTCACGGCTCGGCCTTTGCCTGCAGGCGAAGCGGACCATCGCCGAGGCCCTGGGCCTGCTCGGCATCTCAGCGCCAGAGCGGATGTGAGGGTTCTCGCCGAGATCCCACCGGGGTCCGCGAACGGCTTGCGGCCGGGAACGCTGCGGCGCCGCGATCAGGAGGCGTTCGACCGTCTGCTCGACGAGCTGGGCGGTGCTCGGGTTGTGCTGGTCAGCGGTGACAGAGCACGCAAGCGGACCGCTGCGGCGGGTCTCGCCGCTGCCTCAGCCGCCCGCGGCCGCGCGACGGCAATCGTCGATTGCGATCTCGGCCAGCCTACCCTTGCCGAAGACCTGGGTCTGGCGCGCGCGCCCGGCTTGCGCGAGTACCTGTTGGGAGAGGTGGAGGCGGCGCGCATCCTGCAGCCGTTGGCGTTGGCCGGCCCTGGCTCGGGCGCGGCGCGCGGTCCGTTGGTCTGCGTCGCCGGCGGCCGCTCAGCTGCGAACTGGACGGCGTTGCTCGGCTCGGCCGGCTTTCGGCAGGCGATGGCCGGTTTGCGCGACGCGAACCAGCTTGTCGTCGCCGAGGGCCCGGCGTTGCCGCTTGAGGAGGGGCTGTTGAGCGCGCTGGCTGCGGCCGCCGACGCGACGATCGCCTGCCTTGGCAGGCCCGACGAGGGCGCTGATGGCGCCGGGTTGCCCGCCGCGATCAGCGGGCTCGTACTCCAGGCCGCCCCCGCTCAGAGGTCGTAACGGGCGAGATCGGCCTCGAGCCGTTTGGCGTCCTCTTCGCTCGGCTGCGATCCCGACGCGGGTCGCTCGCTGTCGCGTCCAGCGCGTCGCCAGCGTCGCACGCCGAGCGCGAGCACCAACGCCGCCACAGCGAAGCCAACCGCCGGCACCAGGTAGGCGGAAAGGTCGAAGCCCGAGTCGCCGGGGGTGGCCAGTACCTCGGGCCCGTACTCGGCCACCAGCGCGTCCTTGATCT
>DASTYR010000123.1:0-2249 GCA_035764795.1 Solirubrobacterales bacterium
GAGAGGTGGCGCGACAGACTGTCGCCGCCCTGCGCGGCGGCGGCGTCGACGTCGCCGAGATCGACTCGCCGGACAAGCCCAACAAGATCGAGGGCGCCCTCGGGAGGCTCGGCTTCGACGACTACCCCTACGACTTCAACCTCCTCTGCGTGAATGCCGACATGCTTCCCCTGACCGCGAGGGGCCTTGGCCCACGTTTCTTCGAAGGTCGCCATACGGCCGGGCTGTGGTTCTGGGAGGTCTCGCACTTTCCGGAGCAGCTGCGCCGGGCCTTCGACAACGTCGACGAAGTCTGGGTCGCCACCGAGCACACCGCCGAAGCGCTGCGAACGCTCTCCTCGACCCCGGTGCACACGATCCGAATGCCGATCGTCCCCGGACAGCCGGACGAGGCCAGCCGGGCGGAGCTCGGGATGCCGGAGGGGTTCTGCTTCCTCTTCCTCTTCGACTACCGCAGCGTCTTCCGGCGCAAGAACCCGCTGGGGCTGGTCGAGGCGTTCTGCAAGGCGTTCGAGCCGGGCTCGGGGGCCTCGCTCGTGATCAAGTCGGTGTGCGGCGACGAGTTCCCGGCCGAGCGACGGGCGCTGGCAGCCGCGGTGGCCGATCGTCCCGAAATCCATCTGATTGAGGACACGATCACGACCGGCAAGAAGGACGCGATGATCGCCAGCTGCGACTGCTACGTCTCCCTGCACCGCTCCGAGGGCCTCGGCCTCACGATGGGCGAGGCGATGTACTTCGGCAAGCCGGTGATCGCCACCGCCTACTCGGGCAACCTCGACTTCATGACCGAGACCAACAGCTACCTCGTACCCCACGAGATGGTCGAGATCGGTCCGGGGGCCTCGCCCTACCCGCCGGACAAGGAATGGGCCGATCCTGACCTCGATCGCGCCGCCGAGCAGATGCGCCAGGTCTTCGAGAACCCCGAGGCGGCCGCCGTACGCGGGAAGCTTGCCGCGGAAGACATCCGTCGCACCCACTCGCCGCAGGCCGCCTGCGAGTCGATCCAGCTGAGGATGAGCCAGCGCAAGCGCGCCGACCTGATCGATCGCCTCACCGGACCCAGCCCGGCCCAGGCCGCGTCGGGAGTCGCAAGCGGTCGCGCCCAGCTCGAGCACCTGCTGAACTTCGCCACGGCTCCGGCTGCTCCGGGGCGCCGCGCCAAGGCGCGGACCCTGGCGAAGCGCGTCTACCTGCGCCTGCTGCGTCCCTACGCTGCCCACCAGCAGCGCATCAACATCAGCATCGCCGAGTCGCTGGACGACCTGCGCGAGGTGACGGGCGAGACGCTGAGGCTGGCCGTCGACAACGACAAGGCGCTGCGAGCGCTCGCCGAGCGGACGGCGAAGACGAACGAGCTGGCGAACGCCGCCGCGGCGAAGCCATACATGACGGACGACCGGCTCGGAGCAAGAGCCCACCCGCTGCTGGGCAAGACGATCGGCTTTCGTGATGCCGGCGGTGAGGTCGGTCGCGACGGCTACCTCGGGTTCGAGGAGCTCTTCCGTGGCCCGGAGCAGATGATCCGCGACCGCCAGCGCGTCTACCTGAGCCTCTTGGCCGACAGCGAGCCGGTCCTCGACGCCGGCTGCGGCCGGGGCGAGCTCCTCGACCTGCTCGCCGAGCGGGGGATCGCCGCTCGAGGAGTCGACCTCGACGCGGACATGATCGCGCGCTGCCGCGAGAAGGGCCACGAGAGCGTCGAGCAAGGAGATCTGCTCGAGATCTTGGAGCGCACCCCTCCCGGGTCGCTTGGGGCGATCTTCAGCGCCCAGGTGATCGAGCACTTGGAGTTCACCCAATTACGGCGCTTCCTCGATCTCGGTCTCTCGCGTCTACGCCCGGGCGGGCTGTTCATCGCCGAGACCATCAACCCGCATTCGGCCGCGGCGCTGAAGGCCTTCTGGGTAGATCCCACGCACAAGCACCCCCTCTTCCCCGAGACGATGCTGGGGCTGTGTGAACTGGCCGGCTACGCGTCGGGCGATGTCTTCGCACCGCTCGGGGCGGGCAACTGGGACGAAGACCGGACGCGTGTCGGCGAGTACGCAGTCGTCGCAGTCGCGCCCGGCGACTAGCGCGACGAATCCCTAAGCGGTTGAGACCGGGCTGCCTTCGCGGAGCAGGGCGAGATCGGCGTCGACCATCAGCTTCACCAGCTGCTCGAAGTCGACGCTAGGCTCCCAGCCCAGCTGCTCACGCGCCTTGGTCGGATCGGCGATGAGCAAATCGACCTCGGCGGGACG
>DASTYR010000124.1:0-6093 GCA_035764795.1 Solirubrobacterales bacterium
GATCAGCTTGCCGCTCATGCCGTGGCGGATTGCCCGCCAGAGGTTCTCCTCGATCTCACGGTCCTGCAGCGGCGCACCCTCGCCCTCGTAGCCGTGCTCGTCGTAGTCGAGCGCGGTCTGGGCGACGCAGGCAGCGATCAGGCCGGCCAGCGCGAACGACTCCTCGCCCCGCGTCTGCGCGTCGCAGATCCGCACCTCGACGGTCCCAAACGCATGGTGCGGGCGGACGCTCCACCAGAGCTGCGTCGACTCGACGACGCTCCCCATCCGTTCGAGCAGGTCGGTGAAGCCCGCGTACCCGTCCCAATCGCGGAAAGGACTCGGCACGCCGCAGCGCGGGAAGGTTCGGGTGAAGATCTCGCTGCGGACGCTGTGCAAACCGCTGTCGCGACGGTCGAGGAAGGGCGAGTTCGCCGAGACGGCCAGCAGCAAGGGCAGCAGCTCGCGCATCCAGTCGCAGACGGCGATCGCCCGGTCGGCGCCGCGGATGCCCATGTGCAGGTGCAGGCTCCAGGTGTTGTTGCGTTGCGCGACCCATCCCAGTTCCTGGCGCAAGCGGTTGTAATGGGGCGTATCGATGATCCGCTGGTCGAGGTAGTCAGCCCAGGGATGGGTTCCCATGGCTCCCAGCCCCAGCCCCAGCCCTTCGACCAGCTCGAACAGCCGCGCCCGCCGCTCGCCTTGCGCTTCGACCGCGGCCGCGAACGTCTCGGCGCGCCCGGAGCGAATCTCGATCTCCGAGGCGATCAGCTCGCCGGCGGCCGACTCGGCCAGGACCTCGTCCTTCTGGCAGGCGGAATAGACGTCCTCGAAACGGTGCTCGAGCTCGAGCGTGCGGGGATCGAGGATCGCGAACTCCTCCTCGAGACCGATCGTGAAGTCGGTCGAGGACTCGAACCGCTCCCTTGCGAGATCGAGGTCCAGTGACAAGGGGCTCAGGTCAGATAGAAGTACAGGGCGTAGAGCAGATCGACCGCCGGGCTGGAGGTGTGAACGGTCACCTCCGGCGGTACCTGGAGCAGCTGCTCGGAGTAGTTGAAGATGATCTTGACCCCGGCCTCGACGAGCCGGTCGGCGACGGCCTGAGCCGCGTCCGCCGGCACCGCCAACACCCCGACGACGATCTCCTGCTCGGCGACGACCTGCTCGAGCTCGCCGAAGTCACGGACGCTCAGCTTGCCCACCTCTGTGCCCACGACGGCGGGGTCGATGTCGAACATCGCCACCACCTGGAAGCCGTGGTCGGCGAAGATGTCGGAGCTGGCGATCGCTTGGCCGAGATTGCCGGCGCCGAAAAGGGCGATGTTGTGCTGGCCGGAGGTGCGGAGGATCTTGCGGATCTCCGCCACAAGCGAATCGACGTTGTAGCCGACGCCGCGCTTGCCGAACTTGCCGAAACCGGAGAGGTCGCGGCGGATCTGAGTCGGGTTGATGTGCGTGTAGTCGGAGAGTTCCTGCGAGGAGATCGTGTCGCGGCCCATCTTTCGCGCCTGCGTGAGCACCTGGAGGTAGCGCGAGAGGCGGGCCGCCACGCCGAGCGAGAGGCGCTCGCCCTCGGCGATCAGCCCGTCGGCCATCTCACGTTCATCGATTACCTCCATCGCTCCCCACAGTATCGAGCCGTGCCCTGAGGGCCGCCTCGTCGAGGACGAGCTCGGAGACCTCCGCGCCGTCGACCTCGACCACCGGAATGCGCTCGAGCATGCGCCGCAGCAGCAACTCCTCGCTCTCGATATCGACCTCGCGCAGCTCGAAGCGATAGCCGTCCCCGCGCAGCGCGATGAGCGTCTCCAGCGCCTCCTCGCAGAGATGGCAACCCGGCCGCGAGTACAACACGACCTCGGTCATGCGGCGCGCGCAAAGGCGTCGTAGTCGAGGTAACGCGGGTACTCGACCCACTCCGCGAAGCGCGCCGCCGAGCCGATCATCGCGGCGTTGTCGGTGCAGAGCGCCAGCGGCACCAGCTTCAGGCGCACTCCCCGCTCCGCGCAGAGCGCCTTGACCGCCTCGCGCAGCGGCCCGTTGGCCGCAACGCCGCCACCGAGCGCCACCGCCTCCCAACTTCCCCGCTCCAGCGCCCGCTTCAACTTGGCGGTCAGCTGTCCGACCACAGCCGCCTGAAAGCTGGCCGCGAGGTCGGCGCGGCACTCGGCGACGCCCTCGGGGCCCAGGTCGCGACAGAGGTAGACGAGCGCCGTCTTGAGGCCGCTGAAGCTGAAGTCCAGGCCGGGATCGCGACTCATCGCCACGGGCAGCTCGAACGCCTCAGCGTCGCCCTCCTCGGCAAGCTGCTGCAGCGCCGGGCCGCCGGGATAACCGAGGCCGAGCAGGCGGGCGACCTTGTCGAACGCCTCCCCGGCGGCGTCGTCGAGGGTCTGGCCGAGGATCTCGTGGCCGTCGTGATCGCGCACCCCCGCCAGCAGGGTGTGGCCGCCGCTGGCAACCAGGCAGAGAAAGGGCGGCTCAAGCGGCTCGGGCTCGAGGAAGTTCGCAGCGACGTGGCCCTGCAGGTGATCGACCGGAATCAGCGGTAGCCGTCGCGCCGCGGCGATCGCCTTGGCGCTGCTCAAGCCAACAAGGAGAGCCCCGATCAACCCGGGGCCGGCCGTCACCGCAACCGCCTCGATCGCATCGAGCCCCACCCCGGCCTCGCTAAGGGCGGCCTCAACCACGGGTGCGGTCAGCTCCAGGTGGTGGCGCGACGCCACCTCAGGCACGACACCGCCGTAGCGCTCGTGCGCCGCGGCCTGCGAGGAGATCACGTTGGAGAGAATCTGCGGGCCGTCGACAACCGCGGCGCAGGTGTCGTCGCACGAGGTCTCGAGGGCCAGGATCATGGATCGAGCCACATGATCAGAGCGTCCTCGCCATTGTCCTGGTAGTAGCCGGGACGGACGCCGGCCGAGCGGAAGCCGATCCCTTCGTACATGAGGATCGCCTCCCGGTTTGAGACGCGCACCTCGAGCGTGAACGGCAGCGCACCCCCTCCCTCCTCGATCAGACGCGAAATCAGCCGGCTGGCGATGCCCTGTCGCCGCCGCTCCGGGGCGACCGCGACGTTCATCAAGTGCCAGACGCGGTCGTAGCGCGAGCAGACGAGGTAGCCCAGCAGGGCGTCGCCGACGGTCGCAGCGAGGCAGATCCCCGACGGCTTCGAAAGCTCGAGGACGAACATCGCCAGCGACCATGGCGCCGGGAACGAGCGCCGCTCGATCGAGATGACGGATGGAAGATCGCTGTAGGCGAGCCGCCGTACCGCCGGCTCGGCGCCCGCTTCAGCCGGCTTTCTGTACAGAGTCTCGCTCACGCCATCGCTCCGCGTCCGGGGCCCGCAGGTAGATCGGGGCGACGGGGCTGGAATCCTCCGCACCGCTCCGGTCGGCCGCGATGGCACAGATGTGCCGCGCGGCTATCCGGTGCACGACATCGGCGTCATCCGGCACCTCGGCGCCCTGGCTGGTCAGGTGCTGGCGAAATCGTACCGCGCCCGATCCGGCGGCCAGCGGCGGTGCGGGCAGGCTCACCAGCCGCTTCGCCAGCGCCTCGGGGGGGTCCACCACCGGGCCCCAAAGGCGCTCGCCGGCGGGTGAGTAGAGGGCCGAGAAGACCTCCCCACGGCGGGCGTCGAGAACAGGCAGCCGCGGCGCCGAGCCGGCGACCGCGCCGATACCCCGGGCCAGCGCGTCGAGCGTGGGGACGCCGCTCAGCGGAAGGTTCCTCGCGAGGGCAAGCGCCCGGGCCGTGGCGATACCGATCCGTAGGCCGGTGAAGGTCCCAGGGCCGCGCCCGACTGCTATCGCCGCCACCGCACCCCAGCCGCCGGCCGCCTCCACGGCACGCTCGACCTCGGTCAGCAGCGCCGCGGTATGGAGCGGCCCACCCTTCTCGGAGGTTCCGATCAGCGACTCGTGCAGGGGCTCACCGTCCTGCCAGACGCAGACGGCGGTGTCCTCGGTCGCCGTGTCGAAGCCGACCAGAGCGGATGCCGGCACTTAGTCCAGGACTACGAATTTGAAGAGACCCACCCGTTTGCCCTCGACGAACCAGGTCACCTTGTGCAGACCGGGGATGTTGGAAGTGATCTTGTTGACGTAGAGGGTGCCGCGAACCGCTTCTTGTTTCGGCGCGCAGCGGTTGTCGCCGTTCGGGAAGCCGACGCAAACCGTGTAGAAGACGTCGGCGCGGTTGCTGCGAAAGAAGGCGCCCTTTTTGCGTTTCTTGTGGCAAGCGTGCGCCGGTTTCGCATTCTCCGAGAGCCCGCAGGCGACGTAGTGCCTATAGGCGGCGGCGTCCGCAGTGGCGGGCGCGGCGCTTCCCAGAAGCGCTATTGCCAGACCGATGGCCGCCAGCCGCTTCGCTGCTCTCATCTCGGCACTTCCTCCTTCGCTCGCATTTCCGGGGCGATGCTACACAGCGTGTCCTACCCGAAACACGGCTGTTACGGCTGCGTTGCGGCGCCGATCTCGAGCAGTCTCCGGTCGCCGCCCAGGTGGGAGAGCCGGACCGCCAACACATCGCGACCGGCTAGCTCGGGCGCCGCCACCGCCGGCCACTCGACGAAGGCAACCGACCCTTCGTCGAGGTAGTCCTCGATCAACGCCGGTTCCTCGCCGGCGAGACTCTCGAGCCGGTAGAGGTCGAGGTGGGAGACCGGGAGGCGGCCGCGGTAGCGCTGACCGATCGTGAAAGTGGGCGAGGTGACCGGACCCTCGACGCCGAGGGCCCGGCAGGCGCCGCGGATCAGGGTCGTCTTGCCGGCGCCCACCTCGCCACTGATGATGAGGACGTCCCCCGGTCCGAGGTCCGCTGCGAGACGGGCACCAATCGCTTCCGTCTCCTCCGCCGAGGCGGTCTCGAAAGCCTCCACGCCTATCCGAAGAAGTCGAGCTGGTCGTCCGCGGGCTGGGGCGGCCCCGGCACCGGCGCCTCCTCGATCTCCTCCTCGGGCGCTGCGCCGGCCGGCGGCGGCCCAGCGAGGAGCGAGGGCAGCAGCCCGAGGTCGGCGCGCAGCGTCTCCTTCATCGCCGGCGTCCGCAGCGCCGCGGCGGGGTGGAACAACGGCAGCAGGAAGACCGTGCGCCCACCCAGCTCGTGCACCTGGGGCGCTCCGCGCACTCGGGTGATGCCGGCCGGGTTGCCGGTCAAGAGCTTGGTCGCGAAGTTGCCCAACGTGCAGATCACCTTCGGCTCGATCAGCCGCACCTGCTCGAAGAGGTAGGGCCGGCAGGCCTCGATCTCGAGTGGCTGGGGATCCCTGTTGCCGGGCGGACGGCTCTTCAGCACATTGGCGATGAAGACCTCGTCCCGCGACATGCCGATCTCTTCCAGCAGCTCGTTGAGCAGCTGCCCGGCGCGCCCCACGAACGGCAGTCCGCGCCGGTCCTCTTCCGCACCCGGCGCCTCGCCGACGAACATCAGGTCGGCGTCGGCATCGCCGGCACCGAAGACGGTACGGGTGCGGGTCTCGTGCAGGGGGCAGCGCTTACACGACTCGACCTGCTGGTAGAGCTCGACAAGCTCCGCCCGGCGCTCCTGCGCGCTGGCGCTCACCCGGCCGCCTTCCCATTGCCCCGCGACGCTTCTCGCTCGCGCCGCCGCGCTTCGTCTGACCGCACGCGGTGCCCTCGTGGCTGCCGGCCCGGCGGCGAGACCGGCGACAGCAGGCGGCTGGTACGGGTCGAGCCGCAATCGGGACAGGCCAGGTCGGTGGCCTCGGCGTGGACCAGCTCCTCAAAGCGCCGCCCACACCCCTTGCACTCGAACTCGTAGATCGGCATCGCCCCCCGCATCGTATTGCCGCGCCAGGCGCTTCCCGTCGCTCGACGGCGCTCCAATAGGCTGGACGAGTCATGCGGCTCTCACGCCTTGCCATTCTCCTCGCCTGCCTCATAGGCATGGTCCTGCCGGGCGTCGCGAGTGCAGCGGCAGGCAAAGGCGAAGGCCCGCCCGCACCCCGTTTCGGACTTTTTCCTCTGGAAGCGAGCAATGGCTACGAAGCTGAACTCTTCACGGTCGGCAACCAGGTTCTGATCGAAGCGATACGGGGCGACGTCGGCGCCGTCTACCACGTTCGCGGCAAGGTGACCGACGGGC
>DASTYR010000125.1:0-6102 GCA_035764795.1 Solirubrobacterales bacterium
CTCGTCCACGACCACCGACTCGACGGCCGGATCGTAACCCTCGCCGGCACCGTGCACGGCAGTCCGACCAGCTACCCCGGCTACACGAGACGCCGCCCAGGCCGACCGCCGCTGCGCCTGGTCAAGCAGCGCTTCCTGCTCCGCAGCGCCAGCGGAGAAGAGCAGGCCTGGTGCGTGGCGACGCGACGAGCCGGGCACCGGCTTCACGCAGGCGACCGGGTGTTGATTCGGGCGCTCGGGATCGCCTGGGGGCCCGCCTCCTCGGACGGCCGCTCGATCCCGACCGTCTCGCTAGCCTGCGTCGCGGTCCGCCGCCTACCGGCCTCAGAGGACGAGGAGGAGGTCGCGGCGGTCTCGCTCCTGCGCCGCACGTGCCCGCCGTCCGCCCCACTCGTGGCCGGCGGTGGGCCGACGCCCGCAGGCGATCAGCTCGCGGAGCCCCTGCCGACCGGCTCGCGGTCCAGGATCTCCACCGCCTCGCGGCGCAGCTCGGCGTCCAGCAGGGCGAAGTCCTCGTCGGAGAGCTTGCCGGCGGCGTGATCCAGTTCGGCGTCGCGGATCTCGCGGTACTTCGCCTCTTTCAGCGCCTCCAGCTCGCCCCCGGCCGCGGGCGTTCTTCGCGGCCGGCGGCCGGGCCAGATCGCGATCAGGGCACCGGTAAGAGCGAGGAGCCCGCCGATCCAGACCCAGGTGACGAGCGGGTCGACGATCACACGGAAGGTCGCGGGCGCATCGGCGCGCAGATAGCCGCGCGCCAGCCGCTCCGCGGTCGCCGTCTGCAGGCGCTCGATCTGGGCCAGCGCGACCGGTTGCAGCCTCGGATCGACCGCGGCCGCCCTCATCAGTCGCGATAGCTGCCGGCACTGCGGTGGCGTGCCGGGATCGCCGCCCACGCAGGCGCGGAAACCGCGGTCGGCGTCTCGCGCGTCGCCCCTCAGGCCGGAGATGTTGGGGCCGAGCGAGGTCCAGGTGTCGCTAGTCGGGCCCGCGTCCAGGCCCACCTCGCTCGTCGCCTCGCCCTCGAAGTAGCCGGCAATCGTCCCCACCTCGGCCGCCCCGGGACGGAAGTAGCGGCGGCTCGGCCGCAGCGTCGCCTGCGGCTCGCCGTCCCGTTCGACCCCGAGCACCGCGCCGATCTCGATCGCCTCGCGATCGACGCTCACGGTCGGGCGCTCGTAGGTGACGGTGCGATCGCCGACGACCGCGCTCTCGCCCGGCCGCAGCGTCACGTCGCGTTTGGTCTGGAAGCTCGAGGAGGCGGCGATGCCGACCAGCAGCACGGCGATGCCGGCGTGGACCAGGTAGCCGCCGTAGCGGCGGCGGTTGCGCGAGGTGACAGCGAGAAACGCCGCCGGCAGCGAGCCGCCGGCCAGCGAGCGCCGCGCCGTGGCGCCGCGCCAGAACTCCTGCGCGAGCCCGGTCAGAGCGAAGGCGGCGAAGACGAAGAGCGTCAGCGCCCAGAAACTCTCGGCCGCGTCCGTGAGCATGACCAGCGTCACCCCGGTCACGAGGGCCACCGCGGCCGGCACGACGAAGACGCGGCGGGCCGAGGCCCAGCTGATCCGCCTCCAGGCGAGCAGCGGCCCGACCCCGGTGAAGAGGACCAGCACGACGGCGATCGGGGTCGTGTACTGGTCGAACCAGGGGGCCGCCAGCGAGGAACGCTCGCCGGTGAAGAGCTCGGAGATGAGCGGGAAGAACGTCCCCCAGAAGATCGTCGCGCAGAGCGCCACCAAGAGCAGGTTGTTGACGAGGAAGACCGCCTCGCGCGAGGCGAGCGAGTCGATTCGCCTCGGTGAGCGCAAGTCGTCGATGCGGGAGACGATCAAGGCCGTCGAGCCGAGCAGCACGGTCGCGATCAGGCCGAGGATGTAGGGGCCGACGGTGCTGTCGCCGAAGGCGTGGATCGACTGCAGGACGCCGGAGCGCACCAGAAACGTCCCCATCAGCGCCAGCGAGAAGGTCGCAACGATCAGCGAGACGTTCCAGACCTTCAGCATCCCCCGCTTCTCCTGGACCATGATCGAGTGCAGGAAGGCGGTGCCGGTCAGCCATGGCATCAGCGCCGCGTTCTCGACCGGATCCCACGCCCAGTAGCCGCCCCAGCCGAGCTCGGTGTAGGACCAGCGGGCGCCGAGCAGCAGGCCGAGGCCGAGGAAGGCCCAGGCGATCAGCGCGAAGCGGCGGGTTGAGCGGATCCAGGCCGCGTCGAGGCGGCGGGCGGCGAGAGCGCCGATCGCGAACGCGAACGGGATCGTGAACGCCACGTAGCCCGAGTAGAGCATCGGCGGGTGGATCATCATGCTGGGGTGGCGCAGCAGCGGATTGAGGCCGACGCCGTCGGCCGGGGCCGGGCTCAGCGTCGCGAACGGGTCGACGCCCTTCCCGAAAAGCAGCAGGCCGGTGAAGAAGGCAGCGACGGCGGCCATCGTCGCCGTCGCGTAGGGCACCACCTCGCGCAGGCGGTTCCGCGTCGCGTAGAGGGCAGCCGAGGAAGCGATCGAGAGGACCCAGGCCCAGAGCAACAGCGACCCCTCCTGGCTCGACCACATCGCCCCGAGCTTGTAGAAGGCGGGAGTGTCGATCGAGGAGTGCTGTTGGACGAGCTCAAAGGAAAAGTCATCGCTGGCGAAGGCGACCTCGATGACGACGACGCAGGCGGTCAGCAGCGCGCAGAGCGCGTAGACCGCACGGCGTGAAGCGTCGACCCAGCGGGCCTGACCGCGGCTCCCGACCAGGGCTGCGACGACGGCGAAGACGGCAGCCAGGAAGGCGAGCGCCAGGGCGGCGCTGCCCAACGCCGCGCTACTAGGCAGCATCCGCGCTGCTGAACTTCGACGGGCACTTCGTCACGAGGGTGTCGCGCTCGCCGACGAAGACCCCCTCCCCCTCGACCGTGCCGGTGAGGATGATCTCGCGCCCGCCCCGGAACGGATCGGGCACGGTGCCGCTGTAGGCGACGGGGATGCTCTTGCTGGCGTCGTCGCGATCGGCGACGCGAAAGCGCAGGGACTCCTCCTGGCGCCGCACGCTGCCCTTGACGACACGCCCGGTCAGCTCGGCGCTGGTCCCAGGCGACGCGGCCAGCAGCTGCGAGGGCTCGAGCGCCTCGGTCGAGGCGCTGAAGGACGTGTAGACGAGCGCGGCGGCGAGCAACACGGCGGTGCCAAGCGCGACGACGAGCCGGACCTTTCGCTTGCGGGCGGAATCCACGGGATTTCGGATTATCGCAAGGCCGCCTTCTGGGAGAATCCGGCGATGGCGCGCGACGACGACCCGGTCCTGCTGATCACCGGCGCCAGCAGCGGCATCGGCGCCGCCACGGCGCGGGCAGCCGCCACCAGCCACCGCCTCGTTCTCGCAGCGCGCCGCGAGGAGGCGTTGGAGGAGCTGGCCACCGAGCTCGGCGGGAAAGAGCGAGCACTGGCCGTCGCCTGCGATGTATCTGAGTGGGACCAGGTGGAGTCGATGACCGCCACCGCGCTTGATGCCTTCGGGCGCATCGACGCCGTTTTCGCCAATGCCGGCTTTGGCGCCACCCGTGGCTTCCTCGAGGAGTCGCCCGAGCACTGGCGCTCGATGGTGCTGACCAACGTGTACGGGGTGGCGTTGACGATCCGCGCCACCCTCCCCCACCTGCTCGAGCGCGGCGATGGGCACGTGCTGATCACCAGCTCGGTCGCCGGCCGACGGGCGCTGCCCGGATCGCTCTACTCGGCGACCAAGTGGGCGGCGACGGCGATCGGCGAGGCGCTGCGGGCCGAGCTACGGCAGATGCACGAAAACCACTCGATCAAGGTGACGCTGATCGAGCCCGGCATGGTCGACACCCCGTTCTTCGACAACCGGCCCGGCGAGTGGGCGCTGCGCGACGAGGACATTGCGCGGGCGGTGCTCTATGCGATGGAACAGCCGGCGGGGGTTGACGTCAACGAGATTTTGATCCGGCCTACGAGCCAGCCGACCTGAGCGGCTATCCCGGTAGGGGGTTTCGCTTAACTTTTTTTGGGGGATAGCCGCTTGAGCAACAGGCAGGTCAGCCTCCAGTAAGAGCGGAGCAGGAATCGCACCGGCGCAGAGCGAGCTGCTGCTGGGATGAAGGGGGAGTTGAGGTCGGGGGTGAGCGAGGATGCGAAGTCGTCCACACTGACCGTGCGGGTGGCCTGGATCTGGCGGCGCTCGTGGAGGAGGCGGGGGAGCCAGCGGATGACTTCAATGGTGGCGGCGAGCTTTTGACGGCCCCAGCCGGCGGCGAAGGAGGCCGGGATCAGGGCCAGCTCAGTTGCGAGGAGTGCCGGCGCAAGCAGGACGAGCAGCGGCGCCGGGTAGACGCGGATCAGGAAGGCCCAGCGGTTGCGCTCGAGCCAGCGCCACTTGTGCTCGCGAGCCCCGAACTCGTAGTCGTGGTCGACGACGGCGGCGGGCTCGATGCCCAGCGTGCCGCCGCGCAGGCGCAGGCGCATCGAGAGGTCGACGTCCTCGTGGTAGAGGAAGTAGTGCTCCGGTAGGCCGTCGACATCTCTCCAGGTCGCTAGGGGGATCGCCATGCAGGCGCCCGAGAGGCAGGGCACCTCTCCCGCCGCCGATGCCACCTCGACCGGCTCGCCGTGTCGGCCGGCCCAGACGATGCCGGTGAAATGGATCGGATTGCCGGCAGAGTTGATGCGCGTTCCGCCGCCGTCCGCGACGAGCGCCTGCCAGGCTGCCCAACCGCGCCCCTCCACCCATGGCCTTCGAATCGCCTCGCCGAAGCCCCGCAACGGAGCTGCGTCGGGATTAAGGACGACCAGCAGGTCGCCACGGGCGACGCCGGCGCCTGCGTTGCAGCCCCCTGCGAAACCGAGGTTGGAGCCGGGCCGCACGATACGCGCGGCCGGTGCCATCGCCACGACCGCTTCGGCGGTGCCGTCGCTTGAGTCGTTGTCGACGACGATCAGCTCATCGCCGTCGTCGAGCTCCGGCAGCAGTGCGGGCAGCGTGCGGCCTAGCTCCTCGCGGCTGTTCCAGGCGACGATGAGGACGGAGAGCGTCGGGCGCACCGACGCGGCAGGCTAGCGGCGCGAGCCGCCTTTGCGCTTGCCCTTCTTGCCGCAGGCGGTGCGCAGCTTCGGCCGCTGGTTCGCTTTCTTGCCGTTGTGGGCTTTGATCCTCGCCACAGCGCGCTGCCGTTTGCCTTTCCGCTTCTTGCTTGCGTCGGCCTTGCCGGCGGCATTGTCTTTGCCCTTTGCTTTCTTCGGGCACTGGTTGCGAGAGTTGGTCAGCAGGCCCCTGTTGCCGCCCCTCATCGTCAGCACGAACTTGGAGACCGGCACGTCGGGGACGACGTCGAAGGTATTGCGGATGCGCCCGTTGACCGAGTCGATTCGTCCCACGAGGTCGATGTCGACCTGGCCCCGCAGCGACGCCACCAGGTCCGGCAGCTCATTGTCGGAGGAACGCAAGAACACCGGACCTTCGAGCGGCTTGTCGAGCAATGGGCTGAAGGCACGAGCGAACCCGTATCGCGAGTTAGGCGAGCAGTCGTTGGCGTCGTACTGGACGCGCGTGCAGACTCTCGAGATGTTGCTCTGATCGAGGAAGAGCGACCGCGGCAGGGTCACCGCGACGCGGGACGGATTGGCGTCACCTTTGCGGGTCGCGAAGACCGCGCGTAGCTTCGGGTTCTTCGCCCGTTTCATCGCGCCGAAGAGGCGCAGGAACAGTTTCGGCTTGAAGCCGAGTTTGTCGCAGCCGTTGGCCTGGAACGGCGAGGAGACAGCGAAGGAGCTGAAGGCAGCCGGATCGAACGGGTTGGAGCCGCCGCCGCGCAGGGCGCCGGCCGTACCCAGCGGCGTGCAGTTGGTGGGGTTGATCGAGAACTGCCGCCGCGTCGTCCTGAGGACAGCCGAGCGAAGGTCGAGCAGGGCGCCGCCGAAGACGTGCGGGATCGGGTCGGAGACGGCGTGGATCTGCGCGGTCCGGCGATCGACGAACAGCGCCACCCTCACCACGACCGTGCCCAGATCGAACGGACCGGCCGTAGCCGGGGTCAGGACCGCCAGCGAGAGCGGAGCGCCTTTGTAGGGCCCGGCGAGGAAAGCCCGGCCCGCCATCTGCAGCGGC
>DASTYR010000126.1:0-2015 GCA_035764795.1 Solirubrobacterales bacterium
TGGGTCCGCGACCGCGTGGACGGCTGGCTGTCGGCGCCGCTCCTGCGGCGGGCGGAGTTGACCCTCGTGGCGCGCCTGAGCGCCGGTTCCGCCCTCGAGGCGGCGGGCGTGGCACCGATCCTGTTCTCCGGCGCCGAGGAGGCCGATCGGCTGGTCGGCCTGCTGCATCAGCGCGCCCAGCAGCTGCGCTTCGGCCTGGCGCTCTCCCGGGAATGGGACCGCGAGCCCGGCGCGCTGGCGCTGCGCCGCTCCCTGGAGGCGCGCGGCCACGCTTGCGCCCTGCACCTGGCGGACGAGTGGGATTCGCTGGCGGCGATGACCGCCGACGTCGCCGTCGTCTGCGGCGAGCCCGGCCTCTACCGTCCGAAGCCGGCGCAGCTCAACGTGCTCTGGGCACCGGCCGGGATCCGCCCGACCCGCTGCGACGAGTGGGATCTAATCCTGGTCGCCGACGAGTCGCAGGCCGCGGCGCTGCAGACCGAGACTCCGACGCTCGTGGCGCCGCTCGACCTCGACTCCAAGGCCGACGCCGCCGAGGACCTCCTGGAGCTGGTCGCCGGGGCAGCTGCCCGCGAAGGAGTTGGCACCGGCATCCTCGCTCAAGCCTGAGAAGGCGTCATGCTCAAGCGCCTGGCCAGCGTCGCCACGCGCTCGGCAGGGGCGCGCATGTCGCGATTGACGGGTCTCCTCTCTGCCAGGTTCTCCCCGTACGGCTTGCAGGGGACGGCCAGGTAAGGGTGACCGAGTAGGCCGGCGAGCTGGCGATAGGTCGCCGGCGGAGAGCTCTCTGGAACCAGCTCGACGACCGGCGTTGGCTCAGGACAGAAGAGGAGGTTGGTCAATCCGGCGCCGTGGGGAGCGACGACGAGGCACGCTTCGGCGAACAGGTCGGCTATCTCCCGCACGGGCAGGCTCTCGAGCTCCACCCTCTCGATCTCGGGCCCGAGCGCAGCCAGGACCTCGTCCTCGTTGACGAGCCGCCGCGTTCGCGCCCGCCTGCGAGAGAGGAAGAGCTTGCGCTCTCCTCTCGACGCGGTGCGATTGAGCCGCGCCCGGCACCACCGCCCGAACTCGGTCACCTGGGGTGCAAGGGTCTGCGCCGAGCCCGGCGCCAGGCCATGGGCGAAGACGAGGCGGTGGAAGCGCTGAACGGGTCGCGTCAGTGTCTGTGCCTCGAGTCCCAGGAGCCGCAGCGATTCCCGCTGGAACTCGTGCGTCAGGGGCGAGGTCGTGAGGCGACAGGCGCGGTGGGGCCAGCCCTCGAGCATCCAGCACTTCGCGACGACGTCTATCCACCAGTGGAAGTAGTTCACGGCGCGCTGGCCGCCCAGGACGGCGACCGTCTCGCACGGCTCTTCCGGTTTGGCGGCCTCGAGCTCCCCTTGCAGATTCGGATGCGACTTGGCGAGACGATCCGCGAAGGCGCGCCGATCGACGGACTCGCGCAGCAGCTCGTTCTCCGCAGTGAAGACGAAGCCACCGTCGCGGAGGACCGCCCCGTTGCGAAGCTCGGTCATGGCGAGAGGGCCCGCCGAGTAGCTCATCGGCTTCGTGAGACCGTCGCCCTCGAGCGGCTCGGGCAGGGTCACCGTGGTCCGCCCGGCGACGGGATGGATCGTCAGGTCGTCTCTCGGCCGCAGTCGCCCGGCTCGGGTCTCGCCTGGCGGGTAGTGCTTCAGTGCGCGAACCATGGGGAGCGGGGGGACCTCCCGGTCCTGTGCTCTGGCCTGGCCGGTTGCGCCTTCGCGCTGCGTGCGAGCCCTTCGCGCCTCGGCGTCGAGGTCGGCTTCGGTCCGCTCCGAATGCGGTCCACAAGCCTCCTTCAGCAGCGCATACAGCCCAGCCACCTCGGGGGGAAGCACCGGTTCGGCACTCGAGTGCTGTGCCTCGCGGTGGTGCCAGAGGCCTTCGTCGACGTGGCCTGCCACCGCGGCCCGCTCCGCACTCGAGAGGCGGGACCGCCCGAGGAGCTCGGCGAGCCGGATCGCCTGGTCTTCCCAGGCCGGGAAGTAGCC
>DASTYR010000127.1:0-4631 GCA_035764795.1 Solirubrobacterales bacterium
CAGCGGCCTGCAAAGCCGTTTACACCGGTTCGATTCCGGTAGGCGCCTTTCTCTCGCCTTGCTGCAGTCTTCTTGTTTTCTTAAGGCAAATCGATTTATTGAGAATATGATGCCGCGCCGTGGCTCCGCGCGCCCATGTCAATTTCGCCGTCATCAGCGATCCCCACGCTCTGGGGGGTGACGAACATCGCCATGAGACCGCTGCCTGGAAACAGACCTCTGAAGACCCCACTCGCAATCCGTTCGCGGCCGTTCGCAAGCTGATCGACGAGAGCAAGCGAGCGGATGAGCCGCTGACCGCCGACGCAGTGCTTTGCCCAGGCGACCTTGCACATCGAATGAGTGAGGCGGGACTCGAATACGCATGGGAAGAGTTGGAGTCGATCGCGAGGCTCCTCGGGGCAACGCAGATCATCGCCACGGCAGGCAACCATGACGTAATCCGAAAGGAGGACCTGCCAGCCGATGCCGAAGCCGGAGCGTGGGTGGCCCCGCTGCGCTCGCTCAAGCCACCGTTTCCGACTCACTTCACTGAAGATTGCGATGCCTACTTCAACGACGACTTCATCATCGCCACCGACAAGAGGTGGCGAGTCGTAACGCTCAATTCCTGCGCCTTTCACACCGAGAAGGACGAGCATCGACACGGCAAGGTCGATCCCGGTACCGTCGAGCATCTCCGGCGGCGGATCGCGGATGACCGGAAGGACGTCAACGTGCTGATGTGTCATCACCACCCCGTCGAATGGACCCACCTCTCGCAGCAGGACACGAGCCACATGCGCGGCGGTGACCACCTGCTGCGTGCGCTGGAAGAGGTCGACCCGACGGGGTGGCTCGTCCTCCACGGGCATCGGCACACGGCGGCGCTGGGCTATGCCGGCGACTCGAGCTCCGGGCCGACGCGGATGAGTGCGGGCAGCCTCGGAATATCCCTGCCGCAGGAGGGCCGGACCGACAGGCGAAATCAGTTCTACATGCTGGAATTCGATTTGGTGGAGATCGCTCAGCTGCGCCTGGCGGGGGCGGGGCGCTTTCGGGCTTGGGATTGGAATCGTGAAGCAGGCATGACCCCTTCGAGCCCCACCGCCGCGCTGCCGGGGGTCGGCGGCTTCGGATTTCGGCGCGATGCGCACACGCTCGCTCGCATGTGCAGGGAGCACGCCGAAAGCCTCGGACGCCGTTCAGTGACGATGGAGGAGTTGACTCGAGGCGACCGCCGCTGGGCATATGTGGCCCCACGCGATTTACTGATGCTTCGCACGGTGCTCGAGCGGGAATCGTCTCAAGTCGATCCTGACGATGGCGGTTCGCACATCGAGAGGGTGTCGTTCGGTGTTTGATCCCGCCGCAGGGCCGTACAGCCGGTACAACGCGCGGCGCTCGACGCCCGCACAGGTCGCCAGGGACTTCATCCCCCCCGACTACTACGGGACGCTTCGCGACACGATCGATCCCCAGTTGGTGGTGGGGCCACGCGGCATCGGCAAGACGACGCTGCTGAAGATGCTGTTGCCCGAAGCGATCGACGCCTGGAATTCACCCGAGGCGCAGGTCGCGCGCGAGCGGATCGGCTACACGGGAGTGTTCGTTGCGGCCGACAAGATGTGGGCGGGCCAGTTCGATCAGCTGGCAGATCCGCTCCAAGGCGATGCGCTGCGGACCGAAGCGCGCGGTGTTTTCGCGCGTGCCGCCTTCGCCTACATGGCGCTGTCGGCGTTCGCGGAGGCGGCCGCCTACCGCTGTCGTCCCGACGGCGACCCCTCGGGCTTCCGCTGGGTGAAGATAAGCCCGAAAGAGGAGGAGCGATTGGCGGCGGCGATTGCGCCGGCGTGGATGGCGCATTCGGCTACCTCCACTTTTTCGAGCCTCTCCGACCAGATGCAGAACAACGTCGCGTCCCTCGGCCAGGTGATGCAGGCAGCGGGGATGCCGGGCGTGACCAAGGGAGAGTTGCGGCGACTTCTCAGGAAGCGGTTGCTGCACGTGGACTTCTTCACGGCCGCCGTGCGGTTCATCGAGGCGTTCAACCGAGCGGCGGGCGAGCGGGAGGAGCCCTGGGTCCTGCTGGTCGACGAGTTCGAGTTCCTGCCGCCTGCTGCCCGAGCGCTGCTCGGCGGAGGCTTTCAGGGCCGCGACCCACGTTTGAGCTACAAGATCTCGTTGGCGCCCTATACGGGCTTGGGCGCATTCGGGGGAAGCCAGTTCGACGACTGGGACAAGGTCGAACTCCTACCGCCGCACAACCCTGCCGACGATCGCTTCACCCAGGAATTGCTGGTGGAGCAGCTTGCGTCGTTGGGGCGCCCCGAGAAAGTCCTGAAGGGACCCGGCTTTGGTCCAGAGCGCAAGAACAGCTTTCGTCCCGAAAGTCGGAATGCGAGCGACATAGAAAAGCTCGCGGCATTCGATGAGGGGTTTGAGCGCTGGCTCGGGAAAGTGCTCAAAGGCATGTCGCTGGAGGAAGCGGCCGAAAACCCGAGGCGACGGAGAGCCCTCAGCAAGGCGATGCCTCTCGTGCGCTTGCGCCTCGAGTACCACAAGCAACATGCGGAGGCGCAGGGCAAGCGTCGGCCCCGTCACGCCGTTCCCACCCTCTACGGCGGCTTGCGCAACGTGTTTGCGATCTCCGAGGGAAATCCCCGGTGGATCAAGGCGCTGGCACACGCCCTGCGAGAGCAAGGGCGGCAGGACAAACGAGCGATCTCCCCCAACAGGCAAGCACGCGCGATCGCCGAAGTCGCATACAAGCTCTACGACAAACTCAAGGCGGTCAACATCGAGACCAGCGCCGGGGGTGAGCCGAAAACCACATACACCGAGTACGGCGAACTCACCCCCAGGCGAATGCTCGACGCGCTTGGTGTCTTCCTCAAGACGCATACGCACGACCGCGCCTTTTCACCCGACGTCCCCGCGGCGTTCAAAAACGACATCGAGGACGACGCGTGGCTGGAAGACGTGCTCAACTCCCTGGTGTTCCTGGGGGCGATCATCGTCGAGAAGCGCAGTCCCAGGGTCGGGTACGAGACGATCCGCCTGGCGCGGATGTGGGCGCCGATCTTCGAGCTCCTGCCCCGCCGCGGCCCCTCTCGCTCGCTCAAGCAGGCTTTGAACCACCCCAGTGCGAGGCGCATCGTCAAGCGATCGCAACCCGGCCAGGAGAAGCTGGACGTGGAAGGCGATTCGCGGTGAAGCCCCTGATCAGCGACAAACGGCGGCGAGTGTCGGTCCTTCCCTGGCCCGCCCGCAAGCTGGCGGACCTCGAAGGGGCCGGGCCCTACGACGCGCTGCTTGCGTCGGTCGGGTACGAGCCCCGCTCGCGCGCCATCGCCGAGGGGCTCGGAGAGTTGCCGGGGGAGACGGTCGCGGTCGAGTTCCAGCATCCGCGCCCCCGCTCGTATGAAGAGTCGCTCGAATGGTTCGAAAAGCAGAACGTGGAGATCAACCAGGAATGGGACGAGCGCTTCCTGCCCTGGCTGTTGGATTGGCTCAAGCGGATAGCTGCGCGCCACGAGGAGGCGAGGGTGGCGATAGACGTCAGCAGCATGAACCGGCCGCGGATCGCGGCCGTCGTCCAGGCGATTGGTGAAATGCCCTCGGACGCGCGCATCGTGATCGATCTCCTCTACGCACCGTCCTGTTACAGCCCGCCGAAGAAGCTTCCCGACGGCGTCCTGACTCTACGGCCGGTTTCGGCGTACTTGTCGGGCCAGCTGCGCTCGCAGGCGTCACCTGTCGCCCTGGTCGGGTTGGGATACGAGCCCCACAGGGCCGCCGGTGTTTTCGACAGTCTCGAGATCCGCCGTGTGATCGCCTACGTACCGGTCGGGCCGCACAGGGACTTCCACGACACGGTCCTGGAAGCCAACCAGGGGCTCCTTGGCGGTCCGGAAGAGCACCTCGAGGTCGATTACGAGGTGCTCGACCCGTTCGATTGCGTCGTGCGTTTGGACGGCCGGGTCCACGGCCTTCTGCAGGCGGGTGATGTACCGGCGCTCGTTCCGCTGGGGCCGAAGATCTTCGCGCTCAGCGCGTGTCTCGTCGCAGCCATGCACCACCCTCATGTCTCGGTGTGGCGTGCATCCTTCGACAAGGACGAGCTGGCGCTCAAGCGCCGCGCCGACGAATGGGCTTGCGGCATCACGCTTGCGCTTGCCCCGGCACTACCTTCGGCGGACGAAGCCGAAGTTGCCGACGCCTCGCCGGCTTAGCGGGGGGCTGCGGCCGACGATCCCGGCGCTCGCGGTGGTCGAGCCCTATTGCGCTCGCGACGAGGCCGCACGCGCCGAGGCCCGGTAGGCGGCCTCCTCCACCTGCCGCGGTCCGTCCTTGCGCGGCAGGACCTCGATCGGAGCACGGCCGCTCAGCGAGTCCTGCGGCGAGAGCCAGAACTTGCGTACGCCCAGACCGCTGCCGGTCGCCATGAAGAGGGTGTCCATCGCGGCCGCCAGCGGCCGCCAGTCGACCTCGCCCCGCCGCTCGGCCGCCCGTGCCACCTGCTCCGGTAGGCCCCCCAGAAGTACCGCGGCGCGCGCCTGCTGAACCGCCGGGTCCAGCGTCGCGGAGCCGGAATCCCGTTGCGCTATACGCAGCAAAGAGCGAAAAGTCGTGCGCAGGGGCATGGGGGG
>DASTYR010000128.1:0-16938 GCA_035764795.1 Solirubrobacterales bacterium
GAGCTGCCTCCGTCGATCTCGCTCAATGTGCGTCCGACCACCCGCTCGAACTGGGCGAGCACCTCTTCGACCGCCTTGCGCCCTGGCTCGCCGGCCGTGTAGACGCCGTCGAAGCACAGTTCAGCCGCGGCTCTTTCCTCGACGATCTTCTCGAAGGTGCATCGCAGCGCCGCCCTCGCTCGGCCCTTGGCCGAGCCGTTTTCCTTCTCGAGTTCTTCGTCCACGAACTCGATTGCTTTCTCGGAGATACCGTGAAAGGCCGCGAGAAAGCACTCCTCCTTGTCGTGGAAATGCTCGTAAAAAGCACTGCGCGAGACACCGGAGAGCTCCAGCACGTCGGCGACGGTCGTCTCCTCGTAGCCCTTCGCGGCTACGCAGGCGACCATTGCCCCAAACAACCTCTCGCGCTGATTCTTGGCGACTTCGTCGCGTGCCATCCCGGGGCCAGGTCGCAGCATTCGCTCCCGCAGCTGCTCCGCATTTCCCCATGGCGTCCGCACGTTCCCGCGCGGACCATAGCCAGCCATCACGACCCCTCGAACCCGTGCATCGCGAGGCTAAGAACGTTTGTACGGACGCGTCTCGCGGTACACGCTTTTCCACTTCTTCTACTCAGCTCATACAGTCATATTAGTGCGCAGATTTTGATCTAATATTTTTTTGGTTACACAAATAGGTGTCAGACGGTGAGGCCCGGCGTTCCTATCCCCGTGCCTATGTGGAGAGGGTCGGTCGCCTACTTGTGTGGCCGGGCCATGCGGCGGTGGTCCAGCGCCTGTTCGAGCACCACTGGCTCGACGCCCTGCTCGAGCGCGACCTCGCGCAGCGAGCGGCCCGACTCCGCCGCCGCCTTGACGATGTCCGCGGCACGGTCGTAGCCGATGTGAGGGTTCAGCGCCGTCGCCGTCGCCAGCGTCGCCTCGGCATGTCGCTCGGTCATCTCCTCGTTGGGCTCGATGCCGGCGACGCATTTCTCGTCGAGCAGTCGTGAGGCAGAAGCGAGCAGCTTGATCGAGTCGAGCAAGTTGCGGGCGATCAGCGGCACGCGGACGTTGAGCTCGAACTGGCCCTGGCTGCCGGCCATCGCCACCGCGGCGTCGTTGCCGACGACCTGAATCGCCACCTGGATCACTACCTCCGGAATTACAGGATTGACCTTGCCCGGCATGATCGATGAGCCCTTCTGGAGCTCCGGTAGGCGCAGCTCAGCGAGCCCCGCTCGTGGGCCCGAGCCCATCAGGGCAAGGTCGTTGGCGATCTTGTTGAGTGAGACCGCGTAGACCTTGAGCATCCCCGAGAGCTCGACCAGGGCGTCGCGATTGCCCTGCGCCTCGAAGCGGTCGAGCGGCGCGGAGATCGCCAGACCGGTTTCCTCGGCCAGCTTCTCCCGTACCTTCGCGGCGAACTCCGGGTGGGTGTTGAGCCCCGTCCCGGTCGCCGTGCCGCCGAGGGGTATCTGCCCGACTCGCCGCAGCGTCCCTTCGACTCGTTGGATTCCCAGCCTCACCTGGGCGGCGTAGCCGCCGAACTCCTGGCCGAGCGTCACCGGCACGGCGTCCATCAGGTGGGTGCGGCCCGCCTTGACGACGTCCGCGAAACGCTCGGCCTTCTCGCTCAGGGCTGCCTGCAGGGCGTTCATCGCGGGCAGGAGGTCGTGGGTCACCTGGTCGAGCGCGGCGAGGTGCACGGCCGAAGGGAAAACGTCGTTGGAGGACTGGCCCATGTTGACGTGGTCGTTGGGGTGCGCGCCCTCGCCCGCCAGGTTGGCGATCACCTCGTTGGCATTCATGTTCGACGAGGTGCCGGAACCGGTCTGGAAGACGTCGATCGGGAATTGGTCGTCGTGTTCGCCGGCGGCGACCGCGTCGCCCGCTTCTGCGATGGCTGCCGCGAGCCCCTCGTCGAGCTCTCCGAGCTCGCCGTTGGCGCGAGCCGCTGCGGCCTTCAGACGGCCCAACCAGCGAACCACCGGGACCGGGACGCGCTGCCCCGACACGGGGAAGTTCTCTACGGCCTTGGTGGTCTCGCCACCCCAGAGCTGCTCAGTCAAGTGCTTGCCTCCAGCGAAGTCGGTTTGGAGCCGCAGGGTATTCAGCCGCGCTCGGCGCCGGCTTCGTAGCCGCGCTGGTAGGCACGTTGGAAGGCGGCCGAGCTGGGTCGGCCGCCCGCCGGCGAGTAGCGAGCGGCGGCGTCGAGGCGGCGCAGTAGGTCGGCGTGGATCCCTTCCGTCTCCTCGGCGCCGCGCCCTACTGCCCCGAGTAGGTAGCCGAGCCGCGCGGCGGCCTCGCCGCCGGGCTCCGTCCGCGCCTCCCGGTTCAGCGCGGTTGCGGCCTCGACCATCGAGGTGCCGACGGTCGCCAGGTCGCCGCCCTGTTGGTTTTCGGCAAGGCAATCGGAGATCGGTACCTCACCGCCCAGCCGTACTTCACCGGGCGCAGCGGCGAGAGCGTTCAGGTAGGCCGCCGGTCCGTCGAGACAGGCGACCGGAGTCGAGTCATCCGTGCTGTTGCCGCAGCCGCTGGCGAGCATCAGGACGACCAAGAAGAGGGCGATCGGAGCGGGGCGGCGCACGGCCGCTCATCCTAGGGCGCTCAGTCGCCGGCGCCGATGCCGCCGGAGCGGACCGAGGAAATGCCCCCCGGCGGAGCGGGAGGCGGCTTGGGCGCGGGGGGCTTGTCGCTCGCTCGCGGTTTCGGGCGGGGCGAGACCCCGGTGAAGCTGACGGCGAAGACCTCGACCCATTCGGCCAGCTGCCACTGGCGAACCGCCGCGTGTTCCCAGGAGAGGTGGAGATGATGGCCGCAGCCGTGACCGGCGTCGCCGTCGTAGCCAACCCAACGGAAGGGGGCAAGGGGACGGTTGGGCAGCGGCTCGGCCCAGTTGGCGAGCCGGGTGATGCCGCGCCAGCTGCTGTCGCAGCGGCTGCTCCCGCTGAGCGCCACGATGTCGACCGCGAGGCCGTTGTGGTGGTCGGAATTGGTGACGTGGCAGCCGTGGCAGCCGACGTGTTCGCCGCCGCCGGGCAGCCGTCCCGAGTAGCCGTCGGTGACGTAGATCGGGAAGCGTTGGGCGATCCAGCGCAGGTTGGGAACGATGCGGCGGTCGACCATGTCGCCTTCTTCGTGCGGGATCGAGGCGGGAATGGGGACGACTTCGTCGGGGGCGTAGGCGAAGCGGGTCGGCGGCGGGCCGGCGCTCGCGGCGGGGGCTACGCAGGCGAGAAGCGACACGACGGCCGCCAGCAGCGCGGCGAGGCGAGTCGGTGCATGGGTCCTCGTCTTGGCCATCCCCCTGGCTATCGACAGCGCCCCCGCCAGGGCTTGAGGGCCGCACGCGGCGACCCCGGCCTCGCGTCGCCCCGCAGCGATCTGGCTGCGCGGCCAGTAGGGTTGCGCGGCGATGACGACCGTCCGTGAGGCCAGCTACGACCTCTTCCGTGCCCATGGGATGACGACGATGTTCGGCAACCCGGGCTCGACCGAGTTGCCGATGCTCGCCGAATTCCCCTCGGACTTCCGCTACGTGTTGGGGCTGCAGGAGGCCGTCGTGGTCGGCATGGCCGACGGCTACGCGCAGGCGTCGGGCCGAGTCACGCTCGCCAACCTGCACACCGCGCCCGGCCTCGGCAACGCGATGGGAGCGATCTTCAACGCCCAAGCGAACCACTCGCCGGTGCTGGTCACCGCGGGGCAGCAGGTGCGCGCCCAGATGACGCTGCAAGCCAATTTGACCAACCGTGACGCGACGCGGATGCCGCACCCCCTCGTCAAGTGGTCGCACGAGCCGTCGCGCGCCGAGGACGTACCGCTGGCGCTCGCCCACGGCATCCATGCGGCGTCGCTACCGCCGCGCGGGCCGGCGTTCGTCTCGATCCCGATGGACGACTGGTACGCCGAGGTCGACGAGGGCGAGGCGCGCGAGGCGATAGCCCGCCGCGTCGCCGGCCGCGCCGTCGCCGATCCGGACGGTGTGCGGCGGCTCGCCGGTCACCTCGACGGCGCGGCCAACCCGGTTCTCGTGGTCGGCCCGGACGTCGACGCCAGCGGGGGCTGGGACGCGGCCGTCGGGCTCGCCGAGCGGCAGCGTCTACCGGTCTGGGCGACGCCGGCGCCGGGGGGTGGCCGGATCGGCTTCCCCGAGTCCCATCCCAACTTCCGCGGCGTCCTACCGCCGGCGATCGGGCCGGTTGCGCAGACGCTTGAGGGCCACGACCTGATCCTTGTCGTCGGCAGCTCGGTCTTCCCCTACTATCCGCACATCGCCGGCGCGCTGCTGCCGGAGGGCGCGATGCTCGTCGCGATCACCAGCGATCCCGACGAGGCGGCGCGGGCACCGATGGGCTACGCGATAGTCGCCGACGTCGGGCTGACCCTGGCGGCGCTGCTGGAGGCGGTCCCGGAGTCGTCGCGGCCGGCGCCGGAGCCAAACCCGGGGCCGACTGAGATCCCAGCCGAGGACCCGCTCAACTCCTCCACCGTCCACTCGGCTCTGGCAGAGGTCTTTCCGGAGGACGGCATCGTCGTGCTCGAGTCGCCGGCCAGCACGCTGGCGCTGCGCAACCAGCTGCGGCTCTCGCGGCCGGGCAGTTACTACTTCGCCGCCGGCGGCGGGCTCGGCTTCGGGCTCGCCGCCTCGATTGGCGTCCAGCTCGCCCAGCCCGACCGACCGGTGGTCTGCGTGCTCGGCGAGGGCTCGGCGCAATACGCGATCACCGCCTTCTGGACCGCGGTCGCCTACGACGTGCCAATCACCTTCCTCGTCCTCAATAACGCCGAGTACGCGATCCTCAAGTGGTTCGCCGACGTCGAGGACGTTGGCGGGGCGCCAGGGCTCGACCTGCCGAAGCTCGACGTGGCGGCCGTTGCCTCCGGTTATGGCGTCGCGACCCACAAGGTGAGCAGCCGCGACGAGGTCCGCGACGCGCTCTCCCAGGCGCTCGCCTCCTCCAAGCCGGAGCTCGTCGAAGTCCCGGTCGCGCCGGGCATGTCGCTCTTCTAGAGTCGTCGCAATGGCGCTGCTGGAGCGAAAGCCGGCCCCGCCCCCGTCACAGCCCGCGTCGGATCGCGCCCCCGACTCGCTGGCCTCCGGGACGCCCCAGCCGCTGCGCGGCGAGCTGGAAGCGCTGCTGAGCCCCGATCGCGTGCTGGCGCGGGCCAGCGACATCGTCCGCTACGCATCCGACGCCAGCCCCTACCGGTTGCTGCCGCAGGCAGTGGTGATGGCGCACGACCCCGGCGACGTCGCCAAGCTGCTCGAGTACGGCCGCAACAAGGACGTGCCGATCGTCTTCCGCGCCGGTGGCACCAGCCTCAACGGCCAGGGCCAGAGCGACGGCATCCTGGTCGACGTGCGCCGCCATTTCGGCGGCGTCGCGGTCGAGGACGGCGGGCGTCTCGCCCGGGTCAAGCCCGGGACGACGCTCGGCCACGCCAACCGCGTCCTCGCGCCCCACGGTCGCAAGCTCGGCCCCGACCCAGCCAGCACCGACATCGCCACGGTCGGCGGCGTGATCGCCAACAACTCGGGCGGCATGCGCTGCGGCGTCGTCCACGACTCCTACTCGACCGTGCGCTCGCTGACCTTCGTCCTGCCCTCGGGGACGACGATCGACACCGCGGCGGCCGACGCCGCCGAGCACTTCGCCGCCGCCGAGCCGGAGTTGGCCGCGGGCCTGGCCGCGATCCGCGACGAGATCCGCGCCGACGCCGAGCTGAGCGAGCGGATCCGGCGCAAGTTCTCGATCAAGAACACGACCGGGTACCGGCTCTGCGCGTTCCTCGACGCTGATGAGCCGCTGGAGATCTTCCGCCGCCTCCTGGTCGGCTCCGAGGGCACGCTCGGCTGCGTCGCCGAGGCCGTCTTCGAGACCGTGCCGCTGCCGGCACGGACGACGACCGCCTGGGTGCACTTCCCGGGCATCGACGAGGCAATCGCGCCGGTCCGCGACCTGGTCGACGCCGGCGCCACCGCGGTCGAGCTGATGGTCGCTCCGGCCTTGATCACCGCCGCCTGGAACATGGTCGGCGCCCCCGAGGAGTGGAAGGAGCTTCCGCCCGAGTCGGCGGTGTTGCTGGTCGAGTTCGGTGCCGCGAGCGACGTCGAGCTCGATGACTACGTCGAGCGCGCCGGCGGGATCCTCGCCGGCCACGAGACGATCCGGCCGATCGCCTTCACCCGCGAAGCCGAGGAGATCGAGCTGGCCTGGCGGGTGCGCGAGGGTCTGCACGGGCTGATCGGGCGGCTGCGACTGCCCGGCACGGCACTGATCGTCGAGGACGTCTGCGTGCCGCCCGAGCGGATCGCCGAGGGCGCCCGCGACCTGCAGGCCCTGCTCGGCGAGCACGGCTTCCTGCCCGGTGTTGCCGGCCACGCCTCCGCCGGCAACCTCCACTTCATGCTGACGCCGGATTTCGCCAAGCAGGAGGACCTGGAGCGCTACGAGGCCTTCATGGCGAAGCTGGTCGAGCTGATCGTCGGCAAGTACGACGGCTCGCTCAAGGCAGAGCACGGAACCGGGATCAACATGGCTCCCTACGTCGAACGCGAGTGGGGTGAGAAGGCGACCGAAATGATGTGGCGGGTCAAGCGCCTCGCCGACCCCGACGGCGTGCTCGCCCCGGGCGTCGTCCTCAACCGCGACCCGGGCGTTCACCTGCGCAACCTGAAGACGACGCCGCCGATCGAGGAGTCGGCGACGACCTGCGTCGAGTGCGGCTTCTGCGAGCCGGTCTGCCCCAGCCGCGACCTGACGACGACGCCGCGGCAGCGGATCGTCCTGCGGCGCGAGATGGCGCGACAGCCGGCCGGCTCGCCGTTGCAGCGGGCGCTGCTCGACGAGTACGAGTACGACGCACTCGACACCTGCGCTGTCGACGGTTCCTGCCAGCTTGCCTGCCCGGTCGGGATCAACACGGGGACGCTGGTCAAGGAAGTGCGCGCGGCTCAGCACGGCAAGCGGGCCGAAGCGCTGGCGTTGGCCGCCGCGAAGCGCTGGGGCGCGGTGGAAGCCGCCTCACGGTCGGCGCTGCGGCTGGCTGGGCCGCTGGCGCGGCGGACGAAACGCGGCACGGCGCTGCCACCACCGGCTACGGCGCGGATGCCGGCGACGCACCGCGAGGGCGCCGCTGCGGTCTACTTCCCGTCGTGCACTAACCGGATCTTCGGCTCGGGCGCCGATGGGCCGCTCGCGTCCAAATGGCGGACGGCAGAGGCCCGTCGGCGGAGTGTCGCCGGGGCCTTGGTGGAGGTGTCGGCTCGCGCGGGCTTGCCGCTCTGGATCCCGGACGACCTCGGCGGCTCGTGTTGCGGCCTGCCTTGGAGCTCGAAAGGGTTTGCCGTGGCCCATGCGCACAAGGCGGCCGAGATGGCTGAGCGGCTCGTGGAGTGGACCGACCGGGGGCGGCTGCCGGTGGTGATCGACGCCGCCTCCTGCACCCAGGCGACCGTCGGCATCGAGGACGAGCGGCTGGCCGGGATCCAGATCCTCGACTCGGTCGCCTGGGCCCACGATCGGCTGTTGCCGAATCTCGAAGTGACCCGCAAGGTTGGCGCCGCGGCCCTTCACCCAACCTGCGCCACCCGGCACATGGGCCTGGCGCCACGCCTGCGCTCGCTCGCCGCGGCGCTCGCCGACGACGTCTACGTCCCGCCGTCGTCCACCTGCTGTGGCTTCGCCGGCGATCGCGGCATCACCCGTCCGGAGCTGACCGCGGCGGCGACCCGCCCCCAGGCCGAGGAGCTCGCCGGTCGCGAGTTCGACGCCCATCTCTCAAGCAACCGCACCTGCGAGATCGGGCTCGCCCGCGCCACCGGCCGCCCCTACGAGTCGTTCGTCTTCCTGCTCGAGCGCCTGACCCGCTGACGCATCCGACTTTGACCACGCGCTGGGGTGGTCAATCTCCGATGCGCGAAGGAGGGTGGCGCTAGGGGGTGCGTGCCGCGGAGACTGCCGCGGCGCCCTGCGCGTCGGCCTCCGCCTCAATCTCGCGCACCGTCTGGACCATGCGCCGATCGCGTTCGAAGCGACGGTCGAGCAAGGGGTTGATCAGGCCGCGCAGGGCGGAGACGTAGCGCCACCACTTCGGGGCGAAGATGCGCGGCGCTCGTTCCTCGATTCCGCGGGCGACGGCGGCGCCGGCCTCCTCGGGGGTGATCCGCTTGCGCAGGAAGGCGGGCAGGTTCTGCTCCATCCGCCCCTCGTTGGCGGCAAATGCGTCCTGGACCATCTTGGTATCCACCCAGCCGTAGTAGGTGACGCTCGCGCTTGCGCCGAGCGGGGACAGCTCGGCCCGCAGCGCCCGGCCCAACGCCTCGACCCCCGCCTTGGCCACCGCATAGGGGCTGTTCATGACGCCGTTGGCAAACGAGTAGACCGAGCCGGTTACGACGACGTGGCCCTGGCGCGCGACGATCTGCGGCAACGCCGCGCGCACGGTGCGCCAGACGCCGAGCATGTCCACCTCGAAGACCCGCTCCCACTCCTCAGCGCCGATGCCGCGAACGGTCGCCAGCTTCGCCTGCGCGATGCCGGCGTTGGCGACGGCGACGTCGAGCCCGCCGAAGCGCTCGACGGTCTCGGCGACTGCGGCGTTCATCGCGCCCGGGTCGGTGACGTCGGCACCGACACCGATCGCTCGCGGCCCGATCCGCTCGGCCGCCTCGCGCGCCTCGTCGCCGTCGATGTCGACGACCGCGACCGAGGCACCGCGCGCGTGCAGCTGGCGCGCCGTCTCGTAGCCGATTCCGCGGGCGGCGCCGGTGACCAGCGCCACCTTTCCGTTCAGGTCGAAGACGGGCATGCGGCGCGCAGCGTACCCGCTCCTAGAATCAACGCCCATGCCCGGCTTCGCCCCAGTGGACCCGCGCCAGTCCTTCCCCGAGCTCGAGGAGCGGGTGCTGGCGCGCTGGCGCGAGCGCGATGTCTTCGCCCGCTCGCTGGCCGCCCGTGAGGGCGCCGAAGTCTGGAGCTTCTACGAGGGCCCGCCCACCGCAAACGGCAAGCCCGGCTCCCACCATGTCCTCTCCCGCGTCTTCAAGGACGTCTACCCGCGCTACCGCACGATGCGCGGCTACCGCGTCCCCCGCAAGGCCGGCTGGGACTGTCACGGGCTGCCGGTCGAGCTCGAGGTCGAGAAGCAACTCGGCATCTCCTCCAAGGGGGAGATCGAGGAGTACGGGATCGCCGAGTTCAACGAGCGCTGCCGCGCCTCGGTCTTGGAGTACGTCGAGGAGTGGAACCGGCTGACCGAGCGGATCGGGTTCTGGATCGACCTCGATGACCCATACGTGACGCTCGAGAACGACTACATCGAGTCGGTCTGGTGGTCGCTGCGCAAGCTCTGGGACTCCGAGCGCCTCTACGAGGGCCACAAGGTCGTCCCCTACTGCCCGCGCTGCGGCACTGCGCTCTCCTCGCACGAGGTCGCGCTCGGCTACAAGGACGTCGAGGACCCGAGCATCTACGTGCGCTTCCCGATCCGCGAGGTGCCGCCCAGCGACGAGATCCCGGAGTCGCCGCTCGAGCCCGGCGATCAGCTGCTGGTTTGGACGACGACCCCCTGGACGCTGATCTCGAACGCGGCGATCGCGGTCGGGCCCGAGGTCGAGTACGTCCGTGCCCGGCGCGGCGACGAGGTGCTGATCGTCGCCCGGCCGCTGGTCGAACAGGTGCTGGGGGAGGAGGCGGAGGTGCTGGCCCACTTCCCCGGCACGGCGCTGGTCGGCGTCGCCTACGAACCACCCTTCGACTACGTCACCGACTTCGGCCCAAACGGTCACACCGTCCAGGAGGCCGACTTCGTCACCACCGAGGACGGCACCGGCCTCGTGCACACCGCGCTCGCTTTCGGCGAGGACGACTTCGCCTTCGGCCAGCGCCACGGCATCAAGCTGCAGAACCCGGTGCGGGCGGACGGGACGTTCGACGAGCGGGTAACCGACTTCGCCGGTCGCTTCGTCAAGGAGGCCGACGCCGACATCATCGTCGCGCTCGAGGCCTCCGGCCGGCTCTTTCGCGCCCAACGCTACGAGCACGCCTACCCTCACTGCTGGCGCTGCGGCACGCCACTCCTCTACTACGCCAAGTCGAGCTGGTACGTGCGCACCTCGCAGGCGCGGGACCGACTCCTCGCCAACAACGAGGAGATCGGCTGGCACCCCGAGCACATCAAGCACGGTCGCTTCGGCAAGTGGTTGGAGAACAACGTCGACTGGGCTCTGTCGCGCGACCGCTACTGGGGGACGCCGCTGCCGATCTGGGAGTGCTGCGGCGAGGGGTGCGAGAACCGCTGGTGCGCCGGCTCGGTGGCCGAGCTGCGCGAGCGCGCCCGCGGCGAGGTTCCCGACGATCTGCACCGTCCCCATATCGACGACGTCGTGCTCGACTGCGAGCGCTGCGGCGGTGAGATGCGGCGGGTCGAGTCGGTGATCGACACCTGGTACGACAGCGGTGCGATGCCCTTCGCGCAGTTCCACTACCCGTTCGAGAACGAGGAGCTGTTCGCGGAGCGCTTCCCGGCCGACTTCATCTGCGAGGCGATCGACCAGACGCGCGGCTGGTTCTACACCCTGCTCGCCGAGTCGACCCTGCTCTTCGACACCTCCAGTTACCGCAACTGCGTTTGCCTTGGGCTGATCCTCGACACCGAGGGGCAGAAGATGTCGAAGAGCAAGGGCAACGTGGTCGAACCCTGGGACGTGATCGAGCGCCACGGCGCCGACGCCTTCCGCTGGTACTACCTGACCACGCAGCAGCCCTGGTCCGGCTACCGGTTCTCGGTCGACACGGTCGGCGAATCGGTGCGCCAGTTCATGCTCACGCTCTGGAACACGTACTCGTTCTGGGTTCTCTACGCCAACGCAGAGAAGCTCGGCCCGGGCGACTTCAGCGCGGCGCCCGAGCCGAGTGAGGACCTCGACCGCTGGGCTCTGTCCCGACTCCAGGCAACCGTCGCCAGCGTCCGCGAGCGCATGGACGACTTCGATTGCACGGCGGCGGGCCGCGAGATCGCCGCCTTCGTCGAGGAGCTGTCCAACTGGTACGTGCGGCTCTCGCGGCGCCGCTTCTGGGACGGCGACCGTGCCGCGTTCGCGACGCTTCGCCATTGCCTGCTGGAGACGGCGGCGCTGCTGGCGCCCTTCACCCCATTCCTCGCCGACGAGATCCACCTCAACCTGGCCGGCGGCGAGGCCGGCGACACGGGCGACGTGCCCGACTCCGTCCACCTGCGCGACTTTCCCGCACCGCAAGCGGCGCTCGCCGACCCCGAACTGGAGGAGGCGATGGGGGCGGTGCGCCTCACCGTGGAGCTGGGTCGCGCCGCCCGCGCCCAGGCCAAGGTGAAGGTGCGCCAGCCGCTGCGCCGCGCGGTGATCGTCGCCAACGAGGCCGAGCGGGAGGCGATCTCGGCCCGTGCCGACCTGGTCAGGGCGGAGCTCAACGTCAAGGAGCTCGACTTCGTCGACGAGGAGGGCGAGCTGGTCAGCTACGCGGTCAAGCCCAACTACCGGGCGCTCGGCCCGCGCTTCGGCAAGCGAATGCCGCAGGTCGCCGCCGCGGTGGAGGCGCTCGATCCCCAACGCGTCGCCGCCGTCATGGCCGGCGGCGACCAGGTCGGAATCAACGTCGAGGGGGAGGAGCACGCGCTGACCGCCGACGAGGTGACCTTGGCGCTGCAGCCGCTCGAAGGCTATGAGGTCGAGGCCGAGGCCGGCCACGCGGTCGCGCTACAGCTCGAGCTCGACGACGAGCTGCGTCGCGAGGGGCTCGCCCGCGAGATCGTCCACGCCGTCCAGAACGCCCGCAAAGAGGCCGGCTTGGAGATCACCGATCGCATCGAGCTGATCCTGGGAGGCGACGACGAGCTGCTGGCCGCCGCCCGCGACCACCAGGACTACGTCGCCGGCGAGGTGCTGGCGACGTCGATCGCTTACGACGGCGCGGCTGGGCGCGAGGCCGCCGCGGCCAGGATCGACGGCCGCGAGCTGAGCATCGCCGTCAGCCGAACGGTCGGCTGATCAGTCCTCGGCCGGCTCGCCGATGATGAAGTCCGACTTCGGCGAGTCGGAGAACTTCACCCAGCAGTGCTCGGGCGCGGCGCCGGCCACGTCGACCAGCGCCGCTTCGATCCGCTTGGCGATCTCTGCCTTCTGCTCGTCCGAGCGGCCCTCGAACCAGTGAATGTGTACGAAAGGCATCGCCGCAGCCTAAGCGACTGCGGCGATGCCGGCGCTAGGCGAGGGCCGGCTCCAGCTCGGCCTCGAGCCGCCGCTTCGGCATCGCCCCGACCACTTTCTTGACGAGCGCGCCATCCTTGAAGAGGAGCATCGTCGGGATCGAGAGCACTTCGTACTGGGCCGCCGTCTGCTGGTTCTCGTCGACGTTGAGGCTGACGATCTTCAAGTCGTCGCGCTCGGCGTCGATCTCCTCGAGGACCGGATGGACGACGCGGCAGGGACCGCACCAGGGGGCCCAGAAGTCGACCAGCACAGGGCCGTCGGCCTCGAGGACATTGGCTTTGAAGGTGGCGTCGGTGACGTCTGCGAGCTTGCCAGTCACTGGAATCGGTCTCCTGCGAGTCGGGGTTCAGCGCTCAATACTTCAGAAAGTATAGCGAGGCCTTCGGGTACACGTCCGAGCCCTACCCGGCCCGTCTGCGCGCGAAGCGCAGTCGCGGTACCTCGACGATTGCCTCGGCCACAATCGAGCGGCTCATCTTCGACGCTCCGACGCGACGGTCGCGGAAGACGATCGGGACCTCGACCACCTGGAACCCCTGCTGGATCGCCCGGTAGGTGAGCTCCACCTGGAAGGCATAACCCCGCGAGCGGACCGCGTCGAGGTCGATCGCCTCCAGCACCTCCCGCCGAAAGCACTTGAAGCCGCCGGTCAGGTCCCGTACCCCGACGCCGAGCACGAGCCGGGCGTAGGTGCTGCCGCCGCGGCTGATCGCTCGCCGCACGGCGCCCCAGTCGCCGACGCCACCGCCGCTGACGTAACGCGAGCCGATCACGACGTCGGCTCGATTCGCGGCCTCGAGCAGCCGCGGCAGGTAGGCCGGCTCGTGCGAGAAGTCGGCGTCCATCTCGAGGATCAGCCCGGCCCCGTCGGCCAGCGCGCGGCGGAAGCCGGCGATGTAAGCGGGACCGAGCCCTTCCTTGCGCGGCCGGTGCAGCACCTCGACCGCCTCGTGCTCACTTGCGAGCCGGTCGGCGATCCTCCCCGTGCCGTCGGGAGAGTTGTCGTCGACGATCAGGACACGGGCGTCGGGCGGCAGCTTCGCCAGCACAGCGGCGACCAACGGCTCGATGTTCTCGGCCTCGTCGTAGGTGGGGAGGACGAGCCAGGCGGGACCTCGCTCGCGGTTGCCGGCTCGCATGCGCGGCGATCCTAGTCGGGCGCCCCGTTAGCTTGCCGGTGTGACCAACGCCGAGATCGCCGCCGCCTTCGACGAGCTCGCTGTGCTCTACGAGCTCGACGGGGCGGTCAAATACAGGGTGCTCGCTTACACGACCGCCGCCAAGTCGATCCGCGAGAGCCCCGTCCCGGTCGCCGAGCTGGCGCGGGCCGGCCGGGCGACGGAGATCCCCGGGGTCGGCAAGACGCTGGCCGAGAAGATCGACGCGCTGTTGGCGACGGGAGAGATCCCGGCCGCGGTGAAGCTTAAAGCGAAGTTCCCGCCGACCCTGATCGAGGTGACCCGGGTGCCGGGACTCGGGGCGAAAACGGCGAAGCGGCTCTACGACGAGCTGGAGATCTGTTCGCTCGAGGACCTCAAGGTGGCGGCCGAGGGCGAACGCATCCGCGAGGTCAAGGGACTCGGCCCGAAGGTTGAGGAGAACGTGCTGGCGGCGCTGGAGCGCCTCGGAGAGCCGGGACAGGGACCGGGCCGGCTGCTCCTCTCCAAGGTGCGGCCGATCGCCGAGGAGCTGGCGGCGGCCCTGCGCGAGCACCCCGCTGCCAAGCGGGTGGAGGTGGCGGGCTCGCTGCGCCGCTGGGGAGAGACTTGCAAGGACATCGACCTGATCGCCACCGCGGAGGAGCCGGCTGCGCTCGCCAAGCACCTCGCCGGCCACCCGCTCGTCGCTGCCGCCGGCAAACCGGGGGCGAACGGGGTCAAGGCGCAGACCCACAACGGCATCTCCGTCGACCTGCGGATCGTCGCGCCGGCCGCCTTCGGCAATCTCCTGCAGCACTTCACCGGCTCGCAGGCCCACAACATCCAGCTACGCGAGGACGCCGTGCGGCGCGGCCTCTCCGTATCCGAGCACGGCGTCACCGACACCGAGACGAACGAGGTGACGCTGTGCGCGAGTGAGGCCGAGGTATACGAGCGGCTCGGCTACGCCTACATCGAGCCGGAGCTGCGCGAGGGGCGTGGCGAGCTGAAGGCGGCGCGCGAGGGGACGCTGCCCGAGCTCGTCACCGTCGAGGACATCAAGGGCGACCTGCACTCGCACACGACCCTCTCCGACGGCCGCAACTCGCTCGAGGAGATGGCCGCTGCGGCGCGCGATCGCGGCTACGCCTACCTGGCCCTCACCGACCACTCGGCCACGCACGGTTTCGGCAACCACGTCACCGCCGAGCAGCTCTGGCAGCGGGTCGAGGAGGTGCGCGAGTGGAACGAGGGCAACGAGGGACTCCGGCTGCTCGCCGGCAGCGAGGTCAACATCGGCGTCGACGGCAGCCTCGACTATCCCGACGACCTGATTGACGCCCTCGACTGGGTGGTCGCCAGTGTCCACACCTCTTTCTCGATCTCCGAAGCGGCGATGACCGACCGCGTCCTGGCGGCGATCGAAAACCCGGGAGTCGACTGCATCGGCCACCTCACCGGCCGCCTGATCGGCCGCCGCGAGCCCTACGGGATCGACGTCGAGGCAATCGCCGCGGCCGCGGCGCGCACCGGCACGATGCTGGAGATCAACGGCAACCCCAACCGGCGCGACCTCTCCGAGCAGCACGCCCGGCTCGCCGCCGAGGCAGGGGTCTGGATAGTCGTCAACACCGATGCCCACGGGGTCGAGACGCTCGACAACATCGCCTACGGCATCGCCACCGCCCGGCGCGCCTGGCTGACGAAGGAGCAGGTCGCCAACACGCGTCCGTGGGACGAGTTGACGAAGCTGCGCGGTTCGCGCAGATGAAAAGTTACATTTGGGCTCAGACAGGTGACTTCGGTCCGTCTAGCGTCGGGAACGCCGCGCGAGCGGCGGTCGCCCCCGCCGATGGACCGTCGGCTCTCGACCTCGCAGCCGGGGAAGAGAGGGTTCGATTCCCTCCGGGGGCCGCTGACATTTAGCTATCCTCAAAGGGCGAGGTCGGGAGCTACGTGTCCATCGGCTTCCCCAGCTTTCGCAGACGGCCCGCTTCGGCGGGTCGTCTGCTTTTTCAGGCACTGTCAGGCATGGAGAGCCGGTCACTGCGGAGCCCGGGCGAGCGGACCAGTTCGATTGGGCGCAGGGCGGAGTTGGGGACCACGTAGAACTTGACGCCGTCGCGCTGCTCGATGCCGAGCACCGCTGCCTCGCGGCTGCGGAGCATCAGCGCCACCAAGAGGGCGTAGCCGGCGCCGATCGCGGCGACGCCGGGGAAGAAGGCGCCGAGGGCGCCGGCGGCGATCGCGGTCGCGGCGATCGGCCAAAGGCGAGAGGTCGCGATGCGAGCCGGCGACTCGGGTGGCAGCGAAGTCGCGGTGCGGGCTCGAGCGACCGCGTCGCGGACGCCGTCCGCGGCCCGCGCCGGGCGGCCGAGCGCGAGCCCGACGGCGACCGCAACGAGCCACCAGGCGGCGGCGACGAACAGGGTCGTCGTGTCTTCGGCGCGGCTGGCGGCGATCGCCGCAATCGCCCCCAGCGCAGTCGCCTCGGCTCCGGTGAGGAAGACGGTTATGCGGAGGAGATCGGTGTAGGGCACTCAGTCCCCCGCCAGCGCTTCGAGAATCGCCAGCCATCCCGGCAGGCCCTCGACCGTGAGGTCGGCTGCATCCGCCAACTCGGGTGGCGCCTCCGCGGAACCGATCCCGACGCAGAGCACCTGCTCGAGCTCGCCGCGCTCGCGCAACGTCCGCAGCCCCACGAACGCGTCGAGGTCGGTGCGGTCGTCGCCGGCGTATATGGCCCTGGCGACATTCCCCCCGGATGCCGAGGGATAAGTCGCCAGGGCGAGCAGCGCTTCGACTGCCTCGCCCTTGCCGACCGCGCCGGGGGGCCGCAACTCCAGCACCTTTCGGCCGCGATGAGGGCGCAGGCCGGCCCGCTCGGCTGCTGCGGCGACCTGCTCCGCGTGCGCCTCGGCGGCCGTCTCGTCGTCTGCGCCGCGCCAGTGCAGCGCTTGGATCGGCCCCTTGTCCTCGAGTCGGAGGCCCGCCGCGGTCAGCGTCTCCCCACTCAGCTCGGTTACGAAGTCAGCCGCGGCGCGCTCGTTGCCCAGCAAGGAGGGGTGGGGACGAGGTTGCTGCTCGCCCGCCAGCAGCAGTTCGAGCCCGTGGTTGCCGGCGTAGGCGATCCCTTCTACGCCAACCAGGCGCCGTGCCTCCACCGCGGCGCGTCCCGAGACGCAACCAACCAAAGCGAAGCGCTCGGCAAGCCGCTCCAACGCCTTGACCGCCGCCGCCGGCACCGCCGCCTGCTCGGGCCGCTCGACGATTGGCGCCAACGTGCCGTCGATGTCGGTCAGCACAGCTGCCTCGGCCGGGCGGGCGAGGAACGGCTGCAACTGCGTGTCCTGCTCGGCGCTTCGCGGTCCCTGCTCACCTGACACGGCTCTAGTATCGCCCCCGGTGCCCTCCGAGCGAACCCTGAGGCTGGCCGCGATCGGCACCCTCGCCGGCGTCTTCAGTGGTCTCTTCGGCGTCGGCGGCGGCACCGTAATCGTGCCGCTCCTGATCCTCTGGTTTGGCTTCGGCGAGCGGCTCGCTACCGGCACCAGCCTGGCGG
>DASTYR010000129.1:0-4506 GCA_035764795.1 Solirubrobacterales bacterium
CGCCGCCATCAGGGCGTTCTCGGTCCCCATCACCGACGGCTCGTCCATGAAGATGGAGCAGGCCCGCAGGCCCTCCGGCGGGGCAGCGAGCTCGATCCAGCGGTCGCCCTCGACCTTGGCGCCGAGATCGGCGAAGGCGTCGAGGTGTGCGTCGAGGCGGCGGCGGCCGATGAAGTCGCCCCCGGGCGGCGGCATCCGTGCCTCGCCGAAGCGGGCCAGGAGCGGCCCGGCCAGCAGGAAGGAGGCGCGGATCTGCTCCGAGAGCTCCTCGTCGACGGCTATGTTGGAGATGCCGGCGGCGCAGAGGCGCACGCTGTTGTCGGCGACCCAGGCCGTCTCGACGCCGAGTCGCTCGAGCAGGGCGATCTGCGCCTCGGTGTCACGGATCCGCGGCACCCGGTGCAGCAGCAGCTCCTCCTCGGTCAGCAGGCAGGCGGCGAGGATCGGCAGCGCCGCGTTCTTGTTGCCGGCGGCCGTCACCTCCCCGGAAAGGGGGACGCCGCCCTCGATCACGAATTTCTCCATCAGCCTGCTCGTTCCGCACTCATGGCGGCTAGGGTAACGGCCGCGATGGGACGGAAGACGAAGATCGCGGTCGGGTTGCTCGTAGCGCTCGCCGTGCTGCTCGGGCTCAACGCGATCGTCACCGGCGAGGAAACGAAGTCGGCGGAGGTCACCGAGCCTGGCGGCCGAATCGTCGGCCTGCGCGGCGGTGCTCTGCAGGTGGTCGATCGCGGTCCCCGCGACGCACCACCGATCGTCCTCATCCACTGCTTCACCTGCGCGATCGACTGGTGGGACGGGATGATGCCGCTCCTCGAGCGCGACCACCGCGTCGTCGCGGTCGACCTGCTCGGCCACGGCGGTTCGGAGAAGCCGGACTCCGGATACGCGATCGAGAACCAGGCCGATCTGGTCGCCGAGGCGCTGGGCCGGCTCGGCGTGCGCGATGCGACCGTGGTCGGCCATTCGCTCGGCGGCACGGTTTCGGTGGCGCTGGCGGAGCGTTATCCGGGCCTCGTCGACCGCGTGGCGATCGTCGACACCCCACCGACCCACGAAGAGGGCGACCTGGGCCTTGTCGCCAGGCTGGGCTTCGCCCCGGTCGTCGGCGAGGCTGGCTGGAGGGTCAAAACGGACTCGCTGATCCGCGAGGGCCTTGCGGTTGCCTTCGCCCCCGGCTTCGACGTCCCCGACGCGTTCGTCGAGGACGTCAGGCGAATGACCTATAGCGCCTACGACCAGTCGCCGAGCGCATCGGAGGACTTCGGTGACGAAGAATCGCTGGATCGCCGGATCAAAAGAAGCGGCAAGCCGCTGCTCGCGATCATGGGAGCCGAGGAGCAGATCGTCGACGATCCGTCCGCCGCCTTGGCCGAATACAGGGCGACCGTCCCGGGCGCCCAGACCGAGCTGATGCCCGGCGTAGGGCACTCGCCGAACGTCGAGGCGCCGGCCGCGACCGCTGCCCTCCTTCTGGCCTTTGCGAAGGAGAAACTCCCTGCAAAAGCGGGTAACGGGAGCAAGGCGATGCAAGGCGCCGTGCAAAAACGCAATGGCGTCCGGAGGCGTCCGTAGAGTCGAACCCATGTTCGATTCGAGAAAGAACGTGAACGATCGCGTGGTCGACGCGGTTGACCTTGCGATCGACTTCGCCACGCTCGGTGAGTACGGGCTCGAGCCAGTCGAAAAGCAGCCGCTGCCGTGTGAGACGCGGCGGCGCGGCGTAGGCTCCCGCAGCACCGGTGCCTGGAACTCGGCGATCGCCCGTTTCGCGACTCAGTCGTAGAGCAGTCCTCGCCCTCGCGGCTGCGGCGCTCGTCGTAATCGTCGCGATCGCTGCCGCTCTGAGCTGGCACTTCTCCTCGGTCGTGCTCGTGCCCGATCACTCGCCTTGGTCGGAGCAGGTCGAGATCGAGGCGGTGGCCCGCGACCGCATCGTCCTCGAGCGCTCCGAGGCTGCGGAACGAGCCGGGCGCTACGGACTGGCCTGGGAGGCGGGCCATGCGATCGTCGGTCCAGTTCTCGAGGCGGACGACGCGACGGTGACGAGGCGGCTATCGGAGGTCCGCGGTTACCTCGCGCCCGGTACGGACGCGGGCTTTGACTCCGACGTCTACGCAGGCGATCCGCGCCAGGCGCTGGGGCTGCCATTCCGCGACGTCACGGTGTCAGGCGAGCTCGGTCCGATGCCGGCTTGGCTGGTGCCCCCGCGCGATGCCGAGCAGCGCCGCCGTGCGGCGGGGGCCTGGGCGATCCTCGTCCACGGAATCAACGGGGACCCCCAGGTCGGTCTGCGCATCCTCCCCCCGCTGCGCCGCCTCGGCTTCGCGTCCCTTCTCGTCACCTACCGCGACGACCTCGGTGCCCCCAGCAGCCCGGATGGCCTCCACCATCTCGGCCAGACCGAGTGGCGGGACCTCGAGGCGGCGGTGCGCTTCGCTTTGCGCCGCGGTGCGCGCCAGGTGGTCCTGGTCGGATACTCGATGGGCGGCAGCCTGGTCTCGCAGCTGATGCAGCGCTCGCGGCTCGCCGATCGCGTCGATGCCCTCGTTCTCGATGCGCCGGCATTGGATTGGCGCTCGATCCTCGCCTTTAACTCGACCGAGGAAGGCTGGCCGGCGGTCGCCTCGCTGCCGCTGCGCTGGGCGATCGACCTTCGCATCGACGCCGACTGGGACAGCCTCGATGCTGCCGAGCACCCCGAGGCCTTCCACCTTCCCATCCTGCTCTTCCACGGCGCCGAGGACGAGGTCGTCCCGATCGAAGACAGCGAGGAATTTGCCGCCGAGCTGCAGCGCTGGGTGACCTATTACGCCGTTCCGGAGGCCGGTCACGTGCAGGCCTGGAACGTCGACCCGGCGCTGTACGAGCGCCACCTCATCCATTTCCTCAACGACGCATTTGGGCACTCGCCCGCGCGACATATGGGAAGCTGAGCCGCACTGTGGGGCGAAGACGGAAGATCGCGCTCACGGGACTGGTCGCGCTCGTGGCCCTGCTTGCCATCAACGCCCTGATCACGGGCGCGGCAAACGAGCCGGCGGAGGTCACCAGACCGGACGGGCGGATTCTCAGCTTGCCCGGCGGCGACTTGCAGGTGGTTGATCAGGGCCCTCGCAACGCACCCTCGATCGTTCTCATCCACGGCTTCGCCTGTGCGATCGACTGGTGGGACGGAATGATGCCGCTTCTGGGGCGCCATCAGCGAGTGATTGCCATCGACCTACTCGGGCACGGCGGTTCGGAGAAGCCGGACTCGGGCTATGAGATGGAGAGACAGGCTGAGCTGGTCGCGCAGGCATTGCGGGCACTCCATGTTCGCGATGCGACTGTAGTCGGACATTCCATGGGCGCTGTCGTGGCGACGGCCCTCCACGAGGCCACGCCAGAGCTGGTAGATCGCATCGTCATTGTCGACCAGGCACCCGACAGCAGCTATGGAACCGATCTGCCGGTTACGGTGGACCTGACTTTCACCCCCCTAATCGGGGAGGCGATCTGGCGCGTGACGCCTGACTTTGCGATCAAGGATGGTCTCAGTGTTGGCTTTGCCCCTGGCTATGAAGTCCCTGCCAAGTTCGTGGAAGATTTTCGCCGTCTTACCTACGCCTCCTACGACGAATCGGCAGCGGCCGAGACGGCCTACACCGATGATCTTCCGCTGGACGAACGCCTTCGCCGGACCCGTATCCCGCTGCTGGCCGTCTTCGGCGCAGAGGAGCAAATCTACGTCGATCCCGAGGAGTCCCTTGCGGCGTACCGGGCTGTGGGCGCCCAGACCAAGCTGATCCTCGGAGCAGGGCACTCGCCGAATGTTGAGCGGCCGGCCCAGACGGCGAAGCTCGTGATGCGCTTTGCCAACGAAAAAGGGCCGCCCGAGGGCGGCCCTTGAAGTAAAAACCGGCGGCGACCTACTCTCCCAGGAGGTTGCCCTCCAAGTACAATCGGCGCTGAGAGGCTTAACTGCTCTGTTCGGAATGGGAAGAGGTGTTTCCCCCTCGCTATGCACCACCGGAAATTGGCGAGACCGCCCCGGTGGAGCTTGAAAACTGCACAAGGCCGCAATAGGTAAAGAATAATCCGTCAAGCCCTCGACCCATTAGTACCGGTCGGCTGAGCATGTCACCACGCTTGCACCGCCGGCCTATCAACCTGGTGGTCTACCAGGGGTCTTACTCCCTCAAGGGGATGGGAGAGCTCATCTCGAGGACGGCTTCCCGCTTAGATGCCTTCAGCGGTTATCCGTTCCGTGCGTAGCTAACCTGCGGTGCCCTTGGCAGGACAACAGATACACCAGCGGCACGTTCATCCCGGTCCTCTCGTACTAGGGATGACTCCCCTCAACTCTCCAACGCCCACAGAAGATAGGGACCGAACTGTCTCACGACGTTCTGAACCCAGCTCGCGTACCGCTTTAATGGGCGAACAGCCCAACCCTTGGGACCTACTCCAGCCCCAGGATGCGACGAGCCGACATCGAGGTGCCAAACCGGTTCGTCGATG
>DASTYR010000130.1:0-3599 GCA_035764795.1 Solirubrobacterales bacterium
CCCCGCTCCCCTCCACCTCCGCCGCCTGCTCCTCCGCCGACGGATGCAGAACCCCAGTTGGAATCGACCACCCCTCGCGTCTCCCCAGCGCCGTAACCGCCCCCACGTAGAGAATCTCGACGACGGTCAGCACACCGCGGACGGCGATCGCGATCAGCGAGCCGACCGCAAAGCTGTTGCTCGGGACCGCCACCTTGACCGCCCAGGCGAAAGCGGCGTCGCGGATTCCGAGGCCGGCCGGGGCCACGATCGTTACCAGCGCGGCGAGGTAGCCGACTGCCTGCGCCGAGCCGACCGTGAGGAACTCGCCAAACGGAATCTCGCTGACCGAGCGGGCGACGCAGTAAAGGCCGAGTGCGATGACGCCCCAGTTGAAGGCGTAGTAGCTGAGCAGCACGATCACTCCGCGCAGCGAGATCACGTCGGGCAGCGGGTCGCGCCCGAAGGCACCGAGCGCGCGGTTGGCCAGCGGCCCGAAGACGCGCGGGTGCAGGATCGCGATCGCGAGCGGAATGAAGAGCAGGACCGCCCAGCGCAGCGGCTGGCCCTCGAGGTCGGGGTGGCTGATCAGGAAGTAAGCGGCAACGGCGACCGCCGAGGTGGCCGAGATCGCCTGTTCGTAGACGATGCTGGCGATCGTGATCCGGCGCGGCACCCCCGCCCGTTCGGAGAGCAGGACCCTGCCGAGCACGTAGAGAACGCTGCCCGGCACGTAGCGGGCGAGCAGAGGCTGACCCCACGCGACCTGCGCCCGGCCGAGGCCGATCCGGTAGCCGAGGAAGCGCAGGATCAGGTCCCAGCCGAGGGCGCTCAGCGCGTAGAAGATCGGCAGGATGACGAAGGCCGGAATCAGCCAGAGGAGGTGGAAGTGGACACCCTCGTCCTTGATCTCCCCCCACTGGTCGACAACCGTGAGGACGAGGAAGCCGAAGACGAGAACGGCGATACCGAGCTGGATCGCCAGCCGGATGCGTTTGCTGCGCGGTGGGCGTTTTCCCAACCGTGAGACGGCCTCGCCGACCCGGTGCAGGAATGGTCGCCCGTCCGCCACGTCGCCGCACCTTAGTGACAGAACGGGTCGCCGAAGACAGCGCAGCGACGAGAATGTGGCCATGGGCGAGTTCGAGCTGCTGGCACGCATTCGCGAACGACTGCCGTCCGCAGGGGGACGGTTGCGGCTGGGCAGCGGTGACGACGCGGCGATCGCCGTACCGGGCGGCGCCACCGCCACCTCGGTCGACGCCATCGTCGAGGGAGTGCACTTTCGGCGCGACCGCGCAACGCTCCACCAGATCGGCCACAAGGCCCTCGCCACCGCGCTCTCCGACCTCGCCGCGATGGGCGCCGAGCCAGGTGAGGCCTACGTCTTCCTGGGAGTACCGCCCGACCTCGCCGAGGCGGGCTGCCTCGAGCTGCTCGACGGAATGATCGAGCTGGCAGCCATCACCGGGACGACGCTCGCCGGCGGCGACGTCTCCCGCGCCCCGGCGCTAACGGTGGCAATCACCGTGGTGGGCCATGCCGAGGCGCCAGAGGACTTCGTCACCCGGTCCGGCGCTCGCCCCGGCGATGCGCTTGTTGTCACCGGTGAGCTCGGTGGCGCAGCGGCGGGCCTGCTCCTGCTCGAAGGGACCGCGAGGTCGAGCCTGAGAGCTCGCCAGCTGACCCCACAACCACGGCTCCAGGCCGGCCGCACGCTGGCGCGGATGGGCGCGACGGCGATGATCGACCTCAGCGACGGCCTCGCCGGTGACGCGCTTCATCTCTCCCGTGCCAGCGACGTCGGCTTGCGGATCGATGCCGAGACCCTCCCGCTCGCCCCCGGTCTCGATGAGGTCGCCGCCCAGGTCGATCGCGATCCGCTGGAGCTGGCCGTTTCGGGCGGTGAGGACTACGAGCTGCTGGCGGCGCTTCCGCGCGAGCGCTTCGAACGCGCGGCGGCAGCGGTCGAGAAGGCCGGCACCTCGCTCACTCGGATCGGCGAGGTAGTGGCCGGTGAGGAAGTCGAGATCAGGCTGCCTGGCGGGGGAACGCTGGCGGCGACTGGATTCGATCAGCTGGGTTGAGTGGCAGCTTGCCGTTGCCGTTCGAGCTGGAGCCGCCTCCGTTCGCAATGGCAGCGCCGCCGGTCAGTAGCTCACGGACGCTGCGACGGGCCAGCATCGCCACCGCGACGTCGCCCGGCTCGGGCCGGTAGGCACCGGTCTCGATCAATCTCTTCAGCTGGCCTTTCTGCATGTGGGCCTCATATCGGCCGTGACGTCGGGACCCTTAGTTCTTGGTACTCGCACATACGTCCACGCACGCCGCGCCTTTACCCTTCGGCCCATGTCGAACGGCTCGACTCGGATCCTGCTCGTCGACGACGAGCACTCTGTCCAGACCCTGCTCAGCTATCCCCTGCGCAAGGACGGCTACCAGGTTGTCTCCGCCCTCGACGGACGCGAGGCGCTCCAACGCTTCGGCGAGACCCGCTTCGATCTCGTCATCCTCGACCTGATGCTGCCCAAGCTCGACGGAGTCGAGGTCTGCAGGCAGCTGCGTCGACGTAGCCAGGTGCCGATCATCATGCTGACCGCGAAGGGGGCCGAGACAGACAAGGTCGCCGGACTGGAAGTCGGCGCCGACGACTACATCACCAAGCCTTTCTCGATGCGCGAGTTCCGCAGCCGGGTCAAGGCGGCGCTGCGGCGCTCGCGCATGGTCGCCGGAGCCGGAGAGGAGCGGCCGCTCGAGGTGGGCGACCTGCGCGTCGATCCCGCGCGGCGCTCCGTCACTCTCCGAGGGGACGACGTCGGCCTCACCTACGTCGAGTTCGAGATCCTCGCAGCCCTGGCGCGGTTTCCCGGCAAGGTGCTGAGCCGGGAGACGCTGCTGGAGCGAGTCTGGGGGGATTCCGAGTACCGCGACCCGCGCACGATCGACGTCCACATCCGGCACCTGCGCGAGAAGCTGGAGCACGACCCCAAACGCCCCGAGTACCTGTTCACGGTCAGGGGCGTGGGCTACCGCTTCCGCGAATGAGGCAGCTGCGCCTAACGCCGCTCGGCAACAGGATCACGACGATCTCGCTGGCGATCGGAATCGGCACCTCGGCGATCGTCTACGTCTGGGTGGTCGCCATCGGCGGCCATGGCGAGGCGGCGCGCCCGATCCTGATCGGCGGGGTGATCTCGCTTCTGCTCTCGGGCGGCGTCGGCTACTACTTCGCCTACCTGGCCGTGGCGCGGATCAGGCGCATCGACGAAGCGGCACGGGAGGTAGCGGAAGGGAACTTCGCCACCCGGCTCCCGGTCGACCACGCCGGTCAGCTCGGGCAGCTGGCCCGCACGTTCAACGAGATGCAGCTGCGGCTCGCCGAGCTCGACGGGGCTCGCAAGCAGTTCATCGCCAACGCCTCCCATGAGCTGCGGACGCCGATCTTCAGTCTCGGCGGCTTCCTCGAGCTGCTCGAAGACGACGAACCCAGTGCCGAGGAGCGGGCGGAATTCCTGCGCACGATGCGCGAGCAGATCGAGCGGCTGACCAAGCTCACCTCCGACCTCCTCAACCTCTCCCAGCTCGACGCTGGTGGAGTGGAGCTCGACCCGGCCGACGTC
>DASTYR010000131.1:0-4706 GCA_035764795.1 Solirubrobacterales bacterium
CCGGCCACGAGGAGGCGCTGCTCAGCGCCGGCTTCAGCCGCGGGCCACGCAAGCTGACCGCCAGCGCCCGCTGAGTCGAGCGCAGCCGACTTTGACCCACCTTCAGTGTGGTCAAAGTCGGCTACGGCGATAATCCCCCCATGGGTGACCGTGGGGATGCGAGCTCGAGCCCGGTCGAGCTACTGCGCAGCGTGCCGCTCTTCGCCGACCTCGAGCAGGAGGAGCTGGAGAGCTTCTCCCGCGTTGCGGTGCCGCGCTCCTTCCCTGCCGCCACCCGCGTCTTCCACGAGGGCGACCGTTCCGACGCCTGCTACATCGTCCGTAACGGCAGCTTTCGCGTCACCCGCGAGCACTCCGACGGGCGCGCGATCACGCTGGCGACGCTCGGGCCCGGTGACATCTTCGGCGAGCTGGCGATGCTCGACGGCGAGGTGCGCTCGGCCAGCGTCGAAGCGCTCAGCGATGGCGAGCTGCTGGCGCTGCCGGCGGGCGAGGTGCGCTCGCTGCTCGCCCGTCACCCGGAAATCACCGTCAAGCTGGTCGGCGCCCTCGTGCGCCGCCTGCGCGCCGCCAACGAGCGGATCTCGCGGCAGTCCTTCCAGACGGTGCCGAGCCGCGTCGCCGGCGTCCTCCTGCAACTCGTCGCCGAAGAGGCGCACGGGGCGGCGGAGGGCGAGGTGACGATCCGTATGAACCAGTCGGACCTCGCTCAGCTCGCCGGCACCTCGCGCGAGAGCGTCAGCCGTTTCCTCGCGGACCTCGAGCGCGCCGGTGTCGTCCGGCCCGGGCGCGGTCGGGTGACCGTCCTTGCCCCAGGCAAGCTGCGCAACTACATCTTCTGAGGGACGGCCCCGGGTAGGGGTACGCCATGACTGACTTCGCCAGCCTGCGTGCCTCGATGGTCGAGCGGCAACTGCGTCGCCGCGGCATTTCCGACGAGCGGGTCCTCGAGGCGATGGGAGCGGTGCCCCGCGAGGAGTTCGTCTCCGCGCGCTACCGCTCGCGCGCCTACTCTGACTCGGCGCTGCCGATCGACGAGAGCCAGACGATCTCCCAGCCGTGGATCGTCGCCGCGATCGCTCAGGCGCTAGCGCTGCGCGGCGGCGAGCGGGTGCTGGAGGTCGGCACCGGCAGCGGCTACTCGGCAGCGGTGCTGGCCCAGCTGGGCGCCGCAGTGATCAGCGTCGAGCGCCACCCAGCGCTGGCCGAAGAGGCTCAAGAGCTGCTGCGCCGCCTCGGCTACGACGTCGAGGTGATTGTCGGCGACGGCAGCCGCGGTGTGCCCGAGCGAGCGCCGTTCGAGGCGATCGCCGTCCACGCCGCCGCGCCCGCCGCGCCGCGCGCCCTGCTCGACCAGCTGGCCGACGGCGGCCGCCTCGTCGTCCCCGTCGCCACCGACGGCGCCGACATGCTGACGGTCCATCGCCGCCGCGGCGAGGCGATCGAGAGCGAGACGATCGGCCCCTGCCGCTTCGTGCCGCTGCTCGGCGCCGAAGGGTTCGCGCCCTCCTGACTACTGGTGGGCCGAATCGCGACCGCCGCCGCCCGCGAGCCGGTCGCCGCCCGCGCCACCGACGAGGCGATCCGGACCGCCGAGGCCCCGGAGCACGTCGCTGCTGCCGCCCCCGTTTAGCGTGTTGCGCCCCCCGTCGCCGATCAAATGGTCCGGCCCCGGGCTCCCCTCCATCGCCTCGACCGAGCCTCCCACGTGCCCTGGCGTGCAGGCTTCTCCGGCACGCCAGGCAGCGCCGCCGATCTTGGCGGTGACGCCCGGGGTGAAGCGGAAGAAGTTGGCGTTGTCGTCGCCGGGGCCGCCGTTGTAGACGTCCCCGTCGCAGGGGTCGCCGCCGACCATGACATCCGATCCACCGCCCCCGATCATCGTGCTGCGCCCGCTGCCTACCGGGACGTGGAGGTCGGTGCGTGCCCCGACCAGCGCGTCGTCGCCGGCCCTGCCGATCAGCAGGTCGGGGTCGCCGTCATCGCCGCCCTCGATCACGTCGTCGCCCGAGCCCCCGTAGAGGGCATCGGCCCCTGCGCCTCCGTCGAGCCGCACCCTCACATGAGGGGGAAGGTTGGGGCCGGTGCGGACGATGTCGTCTCCAGCGCCGCTCGAGACGGTGATCATGTCCACCCCGCCGGGGCAGCGAACCGAGCCCGCGTCGCTGCCAGGGCTGCAGCCCTCGATGGCGATGGCCGGGTGACCGGCTTCGCCGGCGACCACGTAGCCCGAGCGGTCAGCGGAGACCGCTATGTACTCGCCGGCGGCGCTGCCGTTGACCGCGAGCGTCGTCGTGCCGTCGATCGCACGACCCCGAACGACGGCGGGGCCATCGCTCGGCAGGCCTGAGAACGGCGAGTCGATCACCTGCTCGAAGCGTCGCAGCAGATCCCTTCCGTCGCCCTTGGCGACTCCGCGCGGCAGGTCGACGGTGACGGCGCCCGAAGCGCTGGCGTAGGAGACGATGTCGCGCCCGCCGCGGCCGCCGTCGAGCCGGTCGCGGCCGAGGTCGCCGCGGACGACGTCGCGGTTGCCGGTGCCGCCTGAGGCTCGGTCGCTGCCGTGTCCACCGACGACGCGATCGCGGCCGCTTGAGCCACCGCTGACCCGGTCGTCGCCGAGGCCGCCGTCGACGTAATCGGCTCCTGGGCCGCCGTTGGCGGAGTCGTTGCCGCGCCCACCGGTGACGCGATCGCGGCCGCGACCGCCCGCGATCGCCTTGTCTGAGCCGCGGCCACCCTCGAGCCGATCGTCGCCGCTGCCGCCGTAGAGCAGGTCGTTGCCCTTGCCTCCCTCGATCCGGTCGTCGCCAGGACCGCCGCAGATCAGGTCGTTACCGCTGGCGCCACCGAGAATGCGGTCGTTGCCGCTGTCGCCGTAGATCACGTCGCTGGCGCGCCGGCCCACGATCCGATCGTTGCCCGGCGTACCGACGATCGTCGCCCTCTTGTCGCCGCACTTCAGCGCCGCCGTGCGGACCGAGAACGGCTCGACGAGCAGCACGACGATCAGCGCGGCGCCGATCAGGCCGGCGAGCGCGGCCAGGCGCCGCGGAGACGCGAAAGCGGACGCGCTTTCTTCCCTGCTGGGCTTGGGCGTATGACTGGGTATATGGATACCTCCCAATAGGGGAGCTACCCGAGACCGGGTCTTGCGAACGCCTTAGAAGGGGATTGGGAAAGGCTTCGGCAGAGGTGCGCGTCAGCAGCCGACCGGGTTGGGATCGGCGCGATCCATCGAGACGTCGTCGTCGCCACCGCCGCAAATGATCGCCTTGTCGCGCTGACCGTCCGCCGCGTCGATGAAGTCGCTGCCGCCCTTGCCCATGAAGACGTCGGCGCCGACATGACCGAAGAAGCTGTTCTCGCCGTTGTCGCCGATCAGGACGTCAGGCCCTTTCGATCCCTCCAGGCTCTCGTTGTCGGCGCGGACCTGGTCTGGCCGGCCACAGCCGCCGGGCGCGCCGGCGCCGCCCAGCTCGACCCGCATGTTGTCGTCGGAGCGACCGTAGGAGACGGTGTCGTCGCCGGCCCCGCCATCGTAGGAGTGGCCCTGGCAGGTGGCGACGGAGGAGACAAGCAGATCGTTGCCGGCGCCGCCGGAGAGTTGGTCGCCGCCGGGATCGGCGTAAAGAACGTCGCTGCCCGCCTCGCCCGCCAAGGAGTCGTTGCCGTTGTCGGGCCCGTTGTAGTTCTCGCCCGCCTCGAGCACGTCGTCGCCCGGCCCGCCGGTGAGCGAGTCCGAGCCGGCGTTGCCGTTCGCCCGCACTTTCACTCCGGCTGGAACGCCGCCGTCGACCGCGATGTTGTCGTCGCCACCTCCCCCGGTGATCACCAACAGACCGGTCGGGGCGGCGGCCGGGCAGGTCGCGCCGGCGCCACCGGCCTGCATGCAGCCGTCGCTGGCGAAGATGCCACTCGAGTCGGTGACGGTCCAGGCGCCGTTGCCGTAGGCGACGTTGATGTTGTCGGCGCCGGACCCGCCCTGGACGATCATGCTGGCCCCGTCGAGTCCCTGGTTGAGGATGACGAAGGTGCCGTTGCCCGGCGGGCTCTGCTCGACGCCGCAGGAGTGCTCGACCGAGAAGGCGTCGCAGCTGTCGGTGCCGGCGCCGCCGAATGCTTCGTCGTCCCCGGCGGCCCCGTTGAGGCTGTCGTCGCCGACGCCGCCGTCGAGCCTGTTGCCGCCGTCGTCACCGACGATCTGGTCGCCCTGCGGGGAGCCGACCACGTCCTCGAAGCCCTGCAGGGTGTCGTGGCCGTCGCCTTTTGACTTGCCGGCGCCGAGGTTGACGATTACGCCGCCGCGGGTGGCGCTGGCGTAGGAGACGATGTCCTGCCCGCCCGGCCCGCCGTCGAGCGTGTCGATGCCGCTGTCGCCGCGGACGATGTCGCCGTCGCCCTCACCGCCCTGGGCGTCGTCGATGCCCGTTCCGGCGAAGATCGTGTCGCGGTCCGGCCCGCCGTCCAGGCGCGGGTCGTCCCCGGCGCCGCCGTCGATTCGATCGTCGCCGGGGCCGCCCTCGAGCTTGTCGTTGCCCTTGTCGCCGTAGAGCCAGTCGTCGCCGCCGCCGCCAATCCCCTCGTCTGAGCCTTTGTCGCCGATCAGCACGTCGCCACCGGCCCCGCCGACCAGTCGGTCGGGTCCTTTGACGCCGCGGATTTCGTCGTCTCCGGCTCCGCCGACGAGGTTGTCCTTGCCCTCG
>DASTYR010000132.1:0-2130 GCA_035764795.1 Solirubrobacterales bacterium
CGGGTGTCGATCGACGCGACCGTGATCGCCGCCGCGATGATGGGCCTCATCCTGCTCGGCTTCACGCCGTTCAGCTTCGACACCGGCTCGCTCGACGAAGTCCTGGCCAGCATCGCCGGCGCGCTGATCGTCTTCGCGACGGTCGCCGTCTGCTTCGCCAAACAGCGGCTACTGCACGGCACGATCGGCTTCCTCGTCCTGCCGGTGGCGATCTACGGCGCCCTGCGGATCGGCAAGCCGGGCTCGCCGTGGGGACGGCGCCGCTACGGCGAGAGACATCCCGAGAAGCGGCGCAAGGCGCTGGAGCGCTTCCGCGCCGACCGTCGCACCGAGCGCTTCAAGAACGCCTTCCGGGATGCCGTCGGCGGCAAGCCGAGCGAGGCGATCGCCGAAGTGCGGCGGATCGCCGAGGGCGAAGAGCGCCCCGACTAGCCTCCGTCACTCCCCCATCGCCTTGATCACCAGCCGCTTCGGGCGGCGGCCGTCGAACTCGCAGTAGAAGACCTGCTGCCACGGCCCGAGATCGAGTCGCCCCTCGGTGACGGGGACGATCGCCTGGTGGTGGACGAGAAGGTTCTTGAGGTGCGCGTCGCCGTTGTCCTCGCCGCCGCGGTGATGGCGGTAGTCGCCGTCGTCAGGGAGGAGGTCGCCGGCGACCGAGCTCGCGGCCGGCTTCCAGCTCGGCGGTGCCACCTTGTCGAGCCATTCCAGCGTGTCCTCGTGCAGGCCCGGCTCGTCGTCGTTGACCCAGACGCCGGCGGTGATGTGCATCGCCGAGACGAGAACCATGCCCTCGGCGATGCCGGCCTCCTCGACCACAGCCTGCACGTCCTCGGTGATCCGGATCAGCTCACGGCGCTCGGCGGTCTCGAAGGTCCTGTAAGCGGTGGCGGTCTTCATCTGCCCTCCTCGTGGGGATCGATCGGCTGTCCCGGCCAGAACGGCCACTCCTCGAACTCGCGGCAGCGGCCGTCGGCGCCAAGCCGGACGACCCAGAGATCGCGGTACTCGCCCGGCCTGGGCTCGCCGTAGGTCACCTCGACCCGGACCACCGCCGTGTCGCCGTCGACGGCAACGACTTCGTGCCGCATCTCGAACGGCTCCTCCGGCCCCCGGCGCTCGCGCTCCCAGAGGGCTGCGATCTCGTCGAGGCCGCGCACCGGCTCGGCGTACGGCGACATCCGGTAGACGGCGTCCGCCGCGAAGAGGTCGGTGAGCCGGTCGGTTCCCGGCGTGCGCCAGGCGCGCTCGTAGCCGGCGATCCAGGCTTCGATCTCCTTGCGGGACGTCAAATTCCTACCCCTGTCGCGTGCTGCAGACCTCGAAGCCGATCTGGCCAGCCAGCCGTTCGCGCAAGGCGTCCTCAGAGTCGCGACGTTCGCGCGCCGCCTGCACCCCAGCGGCATCGCCCTGCCGCGCCGCGGCAAGCGCCTCTTCGTCGGTGCCCAGCACTCGTTCCTGGGCCGCGACGTACTCCCCGTAGGGGCCGGCGAGCCGCGATGGCGGCGTCAGCTCGTCCAGGCCGCGAATGCGCGCCCGAGCAAAGCGGACCAGCGCTTCGGCATAGGGAACGTCGGTCGTGTACTCGCTTTCGAGGTCGCGGACCGCTTTATAACGGCGCTGGCTCCGCTCGCAGACCGCATCGGCTCTTGCGATCAGCTCGGATCGGGTCAAGGTCTGCGGCGCCGGCTCGGGCGCCGCCGCGTTCCGCGCGTCCCGCGACTCGAGGACGCGCCCCTCGTCGCCACTTCCCGCGTCGTCTCCCCCCTCGCCGCCGCCGGCGAGAGCCAGCGCGCCGATGGCCAGCGCGGCGGCGACCGCCGCCGCAAGGACAGGCAGGGCGAACCGGCGACCTCTCCGCGCGCGGTCCCCGGCCAAGCGTCGCGTCGGCGGCTCAGGTTGCGAGGAGGACGCCTCGACCGGCGGCTCGGTTCGGCGAGACTCCCGCGTCGCGGCCGCGCCGGTCGCCACCGTGCGCTCGGGCAACGTCGGCCGCTCGCCGCTCAACGCGGCCACCGCGGCGCGGCCGAGGTCACCGGCCGAGGGATAGCGGTCGCCGGGCTCCTTCGAGAGCGCTCTGGCGACGACGTCGTCGAGGGCCATCGACACCTCCGTCGCGAACAGGGAGGG
>DASTYR010000133.1:0-7808 GCA_035764795.1 Solirubrobacterales bacterium
CCTCGACGGCCTCAATCGTGCCGTCGGGGGCGCGGGCGACGATCGCCAGTCCTTCGCCCAACCGATCGATCGCCTGGTGGTGGAAGGAGTTGACCTCGAGCCTGCCCTCGACCGGCGCGTCGGCGCCGAGCGCCCGGCTGAGGCGGCTACCCGGCTCGACCTCGATCGCATGGCTGGGCTGGTCGGCGGGGTTCCGCTGACGATGGCCGATCTCCTCGGAGAGGTCGGGCAGGTGCTGGTGCAGGGTGCCGCCGCGGGCGACGTTGAGGGCCTGGGTGCCACGGCAGATCGAGAGGATCGGGAGGTCGCGGGCGTCGGCGCGGCGGGCGACCGCCAGCTCGAAGCGGTCCAGAGGGGGCTCGGTCGGACCCAACTCCGCATGCGGCTCGGCGCCGTAGTTGGCGGGGTCGAGGTCGGGCCCGCCGGAGAGGCAGATGCCGTCGAAGCGGTCGAGCAGCGGCGCGATCGCCTCCTCGTCCATCGGCGGCATCACGACCGGCAACCCGCCGGCGGCTTCGATGCCGCGCATGTAGGTGAGGCCGAGGGCCATCTCGAAGTGCGCCGGCTCTTCGCCCTGAGGGATCTGTTCGACGCTCTCCCGCCGCCGTACCTCGGAGGTGGTCACCCCGATCAGTGGTCGTTTAGCACCCACGTGTCCTTGCAGCCTCCTCCTCGCGAGCTATTGACGATCATCTCATCGGCGCCCGCTGCGAAGCGGGTCAGGCCGCCGGGCATCACCGTTGCGTCCTCGGCGCCGCTGACCGAGAAGGGTCGCAAATCGACCCGGCGCGGCTCCAGGCGGTCGCCGCAGACGGTGGGGTGGGTGGAGAGCGAGACGGTCTCCTGAGCGACGAAGCGCTTGGGATCGCGGCTTACCAGCTTCCGTGCCTCTCGGCGCTCCTCTTCGCTTGCGTGCGGCATCACCGTCACCCCCTTGCCGCCGAAGCCGCCGCGCGGCTTCAACGTCAGTTCGTCGAGGCGCTCGAGCGCTTCCTCGCGGGTAGTGCTGTCGCAGAGGTCGTAGCTGGGCGCCGAGCGCAGCAGCGGCTCCTCGTCGAGGTAGAAGCGGGTCATCTCCTCGACGTAGACGTGGGCGAGCTTGTCGTCGGCGACCCCGGTCCCGAACGCGTTGAGGCAGCGCAGGCGTCCGGACTCGAGCGCCGGTAGCAGCAGCTCGCCGATCTCGGTCGGCCGCCCCTCGTCGTCGCTGAGGCGCTCCTCGTCGAGACGGCGGTAGAGGACGTCGATCGGCTGCCGCCCGCCCTCGCGGCGCACGTGGAGACGACCGCCCTCGGTCGTCAGCTCGGCCGGGGTCACCGCCGGTACGCCCAACGCTTCCGCGAGTCGGCGATGCTCGAACCAGGCGCTGCTGTCCGGGCCACTGGAGAGGACGGCGATCGCCGGTTCGTCCGCTCCATCGGGTGCGGCGGCCCGCAGCACGGTGCCGAGCGTCGCCGCGTAGTCGCCGATCGGCAGCGGCTCGACCTCGGCGCCCAGCGCTGCCGGCACGATCTCACGCAGGGCGAAGGCGTAGGCGGCACCGGAGGGCATCCGGTCGTTGTCCTCGAGGACGAGCATCTCGCCCGCCGGGTCGCGGACGAGGTCGAGCCCCACGACCGCCGCCGGTGGGACCACAGGGTCGATCAGGCCCACCATGCGCGGTTCGTAGCCCGACAGCGAGTCGAGCAAGTGGCGGGGGAGCGCACCGTCCTCGAAGATCCGCTGCTCGCCATAGACGTCGACGACGAAGGCGTTGAGCGCCCGCGCCCGCTGCGCGATGCCCTCCTCGAGGACGCGCCACTCCTCGCCGCTCAGCACCCGCGGCACCGGGTCGACCTTGAGCGACTCCCCGTCCCCGAAGTCGACGCCGCGCGCGTCGCAGTCGGCCTGGACCCGCTCGCCGAGCTCGCTCAGGTCATGCCTGTCGAGCGCCTCGATCACCGGCGCACACTCGGGTCGCGGGGCGCCCGTCGAGTCGAATGCCTCGTCGTAGGAGTCGGCCGGCGGCGAGTACGTCTCCATCCCGCTCGACTACGTACCCGCTTCCGAGCCCGCCGATCAGGCGCAGGTGGGGTGGCGCGTCCTGATCAGCCTTCCGCGGGCGGTTCTGCCATTGCCTCGCCCGGCGCTTCCAACTCTTCGATCTGCGGCAGCCGCCAGAGCAGGCTGGCGATCGTCAGCCCGATCGCCGAACAGGCGAGCGCGACGAACCACTGGCCGGCGCCCAGCATCGACATCTCGAAGAAGTGGCGCACCGGGGCTGCGGCGAGGATCAGCGCGAAGAGGGCGCCGAGCCCGGCGACCATCGCCAGCATGTAGCTCTGAATAGCGATGTGCTCGCGGCCGGGCCCGCGCTCGAGCAGCAGCACGAAGCAGAGGCCTAGGACGATCAGCGTCGTCGTCGCGGCGGTGCGGCCCTCCTCGAGTGAGCCGCCGAAGACGGTGTCGACGAGGAAGAAGCAGAGGATCGAGCCCAGCGCCGTCGCCAGCCCGGCCGGCACCGCGAAGGCGGCAAGGGCGCGCAGCAGGCGGCCACGGTAGAGCGGCCCGTCGGAGGGCGCCAGGGCCAGCACGAAGGATGGGACGCCGATCGTCAGGAAGGCGGCGAGGGTGAGGTGGCGGGGGAGGAAGGGGAAGGCGAAGCCCGGCACGGCGACGAGCAGGATCAGCGCCGCGGCGTAGATCGACTTGGTCAGGTAGAGGCGGCCGAGACGGTGGATGTTGCGCGCGATCCGCCGCCCCTCCGCGACCGCCTCGGGCAGGCGGGCGAACTGGTCTTTCAGCAGCACCACGTCGGCGACGCCCTTGGTGACCTGGGCGCCCGAGCCCATCGCGACGGCGAGCCGCGCCTGCTTCAGCGCCGGCACGTCGTTGACGCCGTCGCCGATCATCGCCGTGTAGCGGCCGGAGGTCCGCAGCGCCTCGACCAGCGCCCTCTTCTGCTCGGGGGCGATCCGGCAGAAGATCGTGTTGCGCTGCGCCGCCTCGGCCAGCCCCTCGGGGTCGTCGGGGAGTTCGGAGCCCTCGACGACGCCGGCCTCGCGCGGCACCCCGACCGCGTAGGCGACCGCGGTCACGGTGGCGCGTGCGTCGCCCGAGATCAGCTTCAGATCGACCCCCTCCTCACCGATGTAGGCGATCGTCTCGGCGGCGTCGGGACGCAGCGTCTCCTCGAGTACGACGAGGGCGAGCGGCTTCAGGGTGGGGGGCGGCGCGGCGGCCGCGTCGTCCGGCAAGCCGTCGCTCGATTCGCCGAAGGCGACGACGCGGCGCCCGGCCGCGGTCTCCTGCTCGAGCTTGCGGGCGAGGCCGGGGGGGAGGGAGAGTGCGCCGGCTGCGGCGAGGACGTCGGGAGCGCCGAGCACGTAGCTCGTCCCGCCCAACCGCAGGCCACTCCACTTCCACTTCGAGGAGAAGGGCACTTCGCCGCCAACCCGCCCCGGCTTGCCGGGGAGCTTCGCCGCGATCGTCTCCAGCGTGCGGTTGCGGTCGCCGGCGCTCGCCGCGAAACGTCCCAGCGCCTCCTTTGCCGCCTCCGGCTCGACGCCGTCCGCCACCTCGACGCCGAGCAGGCGCAGCTCGCCGTCGGTCAGGGTGCCCGTCTTGTCGACGCAGATCGTGTCTACGGCGGCAAGGCTCTCGGTGGCGCTCATCTGCTGCACGAGCGTGTCGTTGCGCGCCAGCCGCACCGCCGCCACCGCGAAGGTGACGCTCATCAGCAGCACCAGGCCCTCGGGGATCAGCGTGATCAGGCCGGCGGTCGCCGTCTGCGCCGCCTCGACCAGGTCGACGCTGCGCATCTGGAAGGTCAGCAGCAGCACCGCCGCGAGCGGCACCATCACGTAGGTGCAGGCGACGATGACGCGGTTGACCTCGTGCTGGAGTGGCGAGGGGGGGTGGCGGAAGGTCTTCGCCTCGCCGGCCAGCCGCCCCGCGTAGCTGTCCTCGCGCACCGCGTCGACGCGGTAGTGACCGGAGCCGGCGATGCCGAAGGAGCCGGAGAGCACGCGGTCGCCGCGCTCCTTGCGGACGCCGTCGGCCTCGCCGGTCAGCAGCGACTCGTCGAGCGTGAGGTTGCGGCTGGCGATCGTCTCGCCGTCGGCGACCAGCTGGTCGCCCGGCTCGACCGCGATGACGTCACCCGGCACCACCTCGTCGGCCAGCAGCTCGACCACCTGGCCGTCGCGGACGACCTTGGCGTGCGGGGCGACCAGGACCGCCAGCTCCTCCAGCGTCCGCTTCGCCTTCAGCTCCTGGCGGATGCCGATGTAGGAGTTGACGATCGCGATCGCCAGGAAGGCGGCGTCGGCGAACAGGCCCAGCGAGAGGATCAAGAGGCCGAAGAAGACGACGATCGCGTTGAAGAGCGTGAAGACGTTGCCGGCGACGATGCTTGCGGTCGAGCGGGTGGCGCTTTCCTTCGGCGGTCCCAGCTTGCGCAGCCGCTTGGCGGCCTCGGCGCTGGAGAGGCCGTCGAGGGATTCGTTCCCGGGGAGCACCTCGGTGGGAGCGGTGTGGGCCATCGGGAGACATTCAATAGGGTTCGCCACGGATGGTTCGCGGATGGCTCTAAAGCTCGGACTGAACCTCGGCTACTGGGGCATCGGCCCGGCGGGCCAGGACGCGGTCGAGGTCGTCCAGGCGGCCGAGCGGGCCGGCTTCGAGTCGGTCTGGGCGGCCGAGTCCTACGGCTCCGACGTGGTCAGCGTGCTGGCCTGGCTGGCGCCGCAGACGGACACCATCAAGCTAGGGGCGGCGATCATGCAGGTGCCGGCCCGCCCGCCGGCGGCGGCGGCGATGGCCGGGGCGACGATCGACAAATTGTCGGGGGGACGCTTCCTGTTCGGCTTCGGGCCGTCCGGCCCGCAGGTCTCCGAAGGCTGGTACGGCGTGCCCTACGCGAAGCCGTGGGGGCGGACCCGCGAGTACATCGAAGTGGTGCGCGAGATGGTCGCACGCGAGGGCAAGCTCGAGCACCAGGGCGAGCACTACAAGCTGCCCCTGCCCGGTGGCGAGGGCAAGCCGCTCAAGCTCAACTTCCATCCCGAGCGGACCGAGATCCCGATTTTCGTCGGCGCGATCGGGCGCAAATCGGTCGAGATGGCGGCCGAGATCTGCGACGGCTGGATCCCGATCTTCTTCAGCGTCGACGCTTTCGAGGCGACCTGGGGCGAGCACTTGGAGGCCGGATTCGCCAAAGGAGGGCGGCAGCGCTCCGACCTCGAGGTCTCTCCCTCGCTGCAGGTGGCGATCGACGGCGATCTCGAGGCAGCCAAGAACGTCGTCAAGGCGGGGCTCGTCCTCTACTTCGGCGGGATGGGCAGCCGCAAGACCAACTTCTACGTCGACCTCGCCCACCGCTTCGGCTTCGGCGAGGTCGCCGACGAGGTCCAGCGTCGCTTCCAGGATGGCGACCGCGGTGGCGCCTTCGAGGCGATGCCCGACGAGATCGTCGAGGCGACCTCGCTGGTCGGCAGCGAGGCGGAGGTGGCGGAGCGGATCGAGCGCTTCCGTGGCGCCGGCATCGACCGTCTGATCGTCTCGCCCGTCCACGTTGACCGCGGCGAGCAGCTCCACACGATCGAACGGCTTTCGTCCCTAGCCGCCGGCTGAAACGCGCCAGCGGACCGGCCCTGGCCCTCATTGCATAGTCTTCCGCGCCGCAACTCATGAAGATCGGAGTGCCGAAAGAGACCGTCGATGGGGAGCGCCGCGTGGCGTTGGTCCCCGACGTCGTCGCATCGCTTAAGAAGAACGAGAAGCTCGAAGTGGTGGTTGAGACCGGTGCCGGTGAGGCCGCCGGGCATCCCGATGCGCAGTACAGCGAGGCTGGGGCGGACGTCGTCGACGGCTCTACGGCCTGGGACGCCGATGTCGTTCTCTGCGTCGGCACGCCGGGCGCCGAGAAGATCGGCTCGCTGAGGTCAGGCCAAGTTCTGGTCGCACATCTCAATCCCTGGACCGCCGCCGAGACCAACAAAGCGCTCGCCGGGGCCGGCGTCACCAGCTTTGCGATGGAGGCGGTGCCGCGGACGACGCGGGCGCAGGCGATGGACGCGCTCTCCTCGCAGGCCGCCGCCGGGGGCTACGCCGCGACGCTGATCGCCGCCCGTGAGTCGGGCCGCTTCTTCGGGATGATGACCACGGCCGCGGGCACCGTGCCGCCGGCCAAGGTGCTGGTGCTGGGTGCCGGCGTCGCCGGCTTGCAGGCGGTCGCGACCGCCAAGCGGCTCGGTGCGATCGTCACCGGCTTCGACATCCGCCGCGCCGCCTGGGAGCAGATCGCCTCGCTCGGCGGCCGCCCGCTCGAACTGGACTTCATTCCCGACGCCGAAGGCGAGGGCGGCTACGCCCGCCCGCTCACCGACGAGGAGAACGCCAAGGTGGTCGAGGCGATTGGCGAGAACGCCGCCAAGCAGGACGTGATCATCACCACGGCCGCGATCCCAGGCCGCCCGGCACCCCGCCTGATCACCGCCGACGCGGTGCGCAACATGCAGCCGGGCTCGGTGATCGTCGACCTCGCCGCCGAGAGCGGCGGCAACTGCGAGCTGACGAAAGCGGGCGAGACCGTGGTCGAGGGCGGCGTCAAGATCGTCGGCGCCCGCAACCTGCCGGCTGAGATGCCGGTGCCGGCCTCACAGCTCTACGCCAAGAACCTCGAGAACCTGCTCGGGCTGCTGATCGGCGAGGACGGGGCGCTGAGCATCGATTTCGAGGACGACATCGTCGCCGCCGCCTGCATCACGCACGGCGGCGAGATCCGCAACGAGAGGGCCGCAAAGTGAGCGCGCCGACGGAGGTCTCCGCATGGACCTGATCATCGAGCTGACCATCTTCGTCCTCGCCGCCTTCGTCGGCTTCGAGGTGATCTCGAAGGTGCCGACCACTCTGCACACGCCGCTGATGTCGCAGACCAACGCGATCCACGGCATCGTCATGCTGGGCGGCCTGATCGTCGTCGGCTTCGCCGACGACGGCCTCGAGTTCGTAATCGGCGCGATCGCGATCGCCTTTGGCGCGATCAACATCGTCGGCGGCTTCATGGTCACCGACCGGATGCTCGGCATGTTCAGCCGCAAGCCAAGGGCGAAGGTCGAGGCGAGCTCGGACGGGAAGGGCGGCGCGTGAGCCTCTTCGCCAGCCTCCAAAGCCTCGCCGGGGGCCTGCCCGCGGCGGTCTTCGAGCCCGGTGGCGACGCCGCCACGGCGCTCTACATCGTCGCCTTCTCGCTCTTCATTATCGGAATCAAACAGGGCACCCATCCGACCTCGGCCAAACGCGGCAACCTGATCGCCGCCGGCGGGATGGCGATCGCGGTCGTCACCACCCTGCTGCTCGACGGCATGGGCAACTGGGGCATTCTCTTCGGCGCCCTGCTGGTCGGCAGCGCGATCGGCGTGGTCGCCTCGCTGCGCGTCCAGATGACCGAGATGCCGCAGATGGTCGCCCTCTACAACGGGGTCGGCGGCGGCGCGGTCGCGCTGATCGCCTGGTCTGAGATCCGCCACGGCATCGCCGGCGGCCACGAGATCCCGCTCGACGAGCTGATCCCGATCCTCTTCGCCGCCGTCGTCGGCTCGGTCTCCTTCTGGGGCTCGAACATCGCCTTCGCCAAGCTCCAGGACCTGATCCCGACCAAGCCGCTGGCGATTCCCGGCCAGCAGGTCGTCAACGCGCTGCTGCTGATCGGGATCGTCGTCGCCTGCGTCCTGATCGCCTCCAACAACGACGATCCCCCCGAGGAGATCTTCATCCTCGTCCTGCTGGCGGCCGCACTGCTGGGCAACCTCGTCGTGCTGCCGATC
>DASTYR010000134.1:0-14800 GCA_035764795.1 Solirubrobacterales bacterium
GGCAAGTCCTTCGGCGACGTGCCGCTGACGGTCGAGCTGAAGCTGGAGGTCTGGGACTCGCCGAACTCGGCGGGCGTCGTGATCGACGCGGTCCGGCTGATCAAGCTCGCGCTCAACAACGGCATCGACGGCCAGCTCGACGGGCCGTCGAGCTACCTGATGAAGTCGCCGCACACGCAGCGGCCCGACGACGAGGCGCGCGAGCAGACCGAGGAGTTCATCGCCGCCAACGCCAGGGGCAAGAGCCCGGCAGTTTCCAAGCCGGCGGCGGCCGAGGCTTAGCGAGAAGCGCGGTTCGAGGCGGCGGCGGCCTAGCCGCCCCTCGGCCGGGCTCCTATGCTTGCTCCAGTGCCGGCCGCCCCGCTCTCGATCGCACAGGTCTCGCCCCAGCGGCGGGGTGCCGAGACGGCGGTCGACGAATTCGTCAACCGCGTCTCCGAGGAGCTGGAGGCGCGCGGCCACGAGGTGCTCAGGATCGGGACGGGCGATCCGGTCAAGCGCCTGCTCAAATCGAACGAGCTGGACGTCGTCCACGTCCACGACCCGTTCGCGCCCAGCGTCGCCTCGGCCGCGCTGCGCCACTCCTTTTCGCTCAACGTCGCCACCTTCCACTCGCAGCGGGAACGCCTCTTCTCGACCCAGGTGGCGCGGCCGCTGGTCGAGATCTTCTTCGGTCGCCTCGACGCCCGCACCGTCTCCTCGGGGGCGACCGGGCGGCTGCTGGAGAGCTACTTCCCCGGCGCCTACGAACTGGTCGAGCCGGTCGACGGCGAGGGGCGCGACTGGGCACGGGTCGCGAGCGAGTTCGAGACGACCTATCGCCGCCTGCTGGCGCGCCGCCACGACCCGACCGGCGATCCCGAGCTGCGGGCGCAGGTCGCGCAGCGGCCGCTGATCGAGGTCGACCTGCATATGCACACCGACCACTCGCCCGATTGCGCGACGCCGGTCGAGGTGCTGCTGGAGACGGCGCGTGACCGCGGCCTCGGGGCAATCGCGATCACCGACCACAACGAGGTGTCGGGGGCGATAGAGGCGCGGCGGATCGCCGCGGAGCTGGGGGACATCAAGGTGATCGTGGCCGAGGAGGTGAAGACGGCCGAGCAGGGCGAGGTGATTGGCCTCTTCCTCGAGGAGAAGATCCCCAAGGGCCTGACGATGGCTGAGACGATCGCCGAGATCCGCCGCCAGGGCGGGCTGGTCTACGTGCCGCACCCGTTCGATCGCTTCCACTCGGTGCCCGACTACGAGCACCTGCTCGACATCGTCGAGGAGATCGACATCCTCGAGGTCTTCAATCCGCGGGTGGCGCTGACCGCCTTCAACGAGGAGGCGGAGCGCTTCGCCCGCAAGTACCGGATCGTGCCGGGGGCGGGCTCCGACAGTCACGTTGCCCAAGGGCTCGGCAGCGTGCGGGTGCGGATCCACGATTTCGACGGGCCGGCAGAGTTCCTCGAGGCGATGCGCGACGCGGACATCACGCGCAAGCACAAGAACCTCGTCTACGTGCAGGCGTTGAAGCTGCTGCAGACGACGGGGCGGCCGAAGGCGCCCAAGCGCAGCGTCCCCGATGCCAAGCCGGTGCGCGGGGGACGGCCGCGCAAACGGCGCTCGGCGGGCGGAATCTCCGGAAGGAGCGGCGGCAAGAGCTGATGCAGAAGGGCCGCGCGAAAGGAGCCGCGGCCGGCTCGTCAAAGAGAGCGGCCAGCGTGCCGGCGACCGACGACGAGATCCGCGAGAAGTACCTCGAACGGGCGATCCGCGAGCTCAACCGTCTGACCCACGAGCTGCAGGACTGCCAGCACTGCCCGCGCGGCAAGCTGATGCCGGTGCTCGGCTCTGGCCACCCGCAGGCCGACGTCTTCATGCTCAAGCACGCGCCCGGGGTGGCGGAGATCGAAGAGGGGGTCGCCTTCTACGGCCGCGCCGGCAACGCGCTGATGAAAAGCTTCAAACGGCTGGGGATCGACCCGCTCGTCGTCTACGGGACCCTCTGCGTCAAGTGCCCGATCGCCGAGCCAGACCTGGCGGCCGAGGAGTGCGTGCAGCGCCTGGTCGAGGAGATCGCGATCGTGCAGCCGAAGATCCTCGTCGTCATGGGCGAGCCGGCATTGCGCACCCTCAACGGGCTCGAAATGCCGCTCTCACGTCAGGTCGAGCAGCGCGAGGGCGAGATCCAGGCCTTCACGCCCACCGTCGACGCCCTCTACACGCCCGACATCGACGACTCGCTTGACGAGGAGGGGGCCAAGCAGCGCTTCTGGCGGTCGTTCAAGGTCTTGGGCGACTGGTACGAGGATCTGCCGCCGTACTGAGCGGTGGGGAGGGACGGGGTGCCCTCTCCCGGAAACCGTCGCGCAGCTGGGCGCGGCTGTGGGTTCAGGCGTGGTCCCTTGAGTTTCCGTGAGAGGGCACCCCGTCCCTCCTTCGTCGCTCGCGCTGCTTAGGAAGTTTGAGCTGGTGCCGGGCTCGGGGGGCGTTTGTCGCCGTTGGCTTCGAGGATGTGTTCGGCCGTGCTCTTCGGGGAGAGAAAGCGGTCGATCATCGCTAGGGCGATCGCGGAGGCGACGAAGGCTAGATGGATGATCGTCTGCCAGAGCATCGTCTCCGAGTCGACTTTGCCGGCTTCGATGAAGGTCTTGAGCAGGTGGATCGAGGAGATGCCGATGATCGCCATCGCCAGCTTCACCTTGAGCACGTTGGCGTTGACGTGCGAGAGCCACTCGGGCTGGTCGGGGTGGTCGCGCATCTGAATCCGCGAGACGAAGGTCTCGTAGCCGCCGATGATCACCATGATCAGCAGGTTGGCGATCATCACCACGTCGACCAGGCCGAGCACCAGTAGCATCACGTCGTTCTCGCTCAGCGCCGGCGCATCCTTCACCAGGTGCCAGAGCTCGTCCATGAAGCGCCACACGTAGACGCCCTGGGCGACGATCAACCCCAGGTACAGCGGCGCCTGCAGCCAGCGGCTGATGAAGATCGTGCTGCCGACGTAGCGGGCGAGCGGACGGTCGAGATGCGGTTCGGCTGCCATCAGCGCGGCATCCTGGCAGCGCCTGCGGCGGAAGGATCACGGCGCCGCGGCGGCGGCGAGCGCGGTCATCGGCTCGACCTTGGCGCTGGCGAGGCCGCGGACGACGACGGTGTCGAGGGCCTCGTAGGCGGCCAGCTCCTTCTGGGCCTCGGCCGGGTCGGCGGCGGCGACGCCGACCGTGCCTTCGGGCTCGCCGAGGCGGGCGAAGTGGTTGCGGTAGCCGTCGTGGAGGTCACGGTAGAAGGACTCCTCCTTGGCGAGGCGGGCGGCGGCGTCCTCGCCGACGGCGGTGCGGACGTAGCCGAAGACGGGCGGCGTCTCGCGGCCGGCGTCGCGGGCTCCTTCCTCGACCCGCTCGCGGGCAGCGGCGGCGAATCCAGGCGTCATCCAGTTGAAGAAGACGCCGTTGAACTCGGCCCCCGCGAAGGCGCACATCTTCGGGCCCATCGCGGCGAGCACTAGGCGGACGCCGGGCAGTCGCTCGCGCAACTCCGGCAGCTGCTCGCGCATCCGCGTCAGCGGTTTCTCCGAGAAGCCGGCGCCGACGCCGAGCCAGAGCCGGCCGAGATCGAGGCCCAGCCGCTCCAGGTCGGCGGCGATCTGGTCGGGCGGCGTGCGGTCGAGCGCGATCACAGCGACGCCGAGGTCGATCTCCGGCGCCGCGGTGGCGAACTCGGCCAGACTCTCCAGGCCCTTCGCACCGGGGTGGTCGTTTGACCACATCGACGTATAGCCGAGCTCGGCGCAGCGTTCGGCGAGGGGTCGCGCGACCTCCGGGTCGAGCCCGGCGGCCACCCCAAATCCGCGGCTCATGCGCCGGCTCCGGGGCGGACTGCCGCGGTGCTCTCCCTTTCCAGGAGCGCCACGCACTCGATGTGCGGGGTCTGCGGGAACATGTCGACCGGCCTCACGCGCATCAGCCTATAGCCGGCCTCGACCATCTGGGCGGCGTTGGGCGCCAGCGTCGTCGGGTTGCAGGAGACGTAGACGACCCGCTTCGCCTCGCACTCGAGCAGGCGGCGGACGATCTTCTGCGAGAGGCCGGCGCGGGGCGGGTCGACGACGACGACGTCGGGCTTACCGGCCTCCTCGAGCAGCGGCCGCAGGCCGGTGCGGGCGCTGCCGGCACGGAAGTGGGCGTTGCCGATCCGGTTGCGCTCGGCGTTGCGCTCGGCGTCGCCAATCGCCTCGGGGACGATCTCGATCCCCCACACCTCGCCCGCCCGCCCGGCCATCGTCAACCCGATCGTGCCGATCCCGCAATAGAGGTCGAAGACCCGCTCGCTACCGCTCAGCCCGGCGAACTCGGCGGCCACTGCGTAGAGCCGCTCGGCCATCTCGGTGTTGGTCTGGAAGAAGGCGCCGTGGGACATCTCGAAGCGCAGGCCGCAGAGCTCCTCGCGCAGGTACTCCTCGCCGAGGATCCCTGTCGGCCCTTCGCTCGAGCCCGAATCGCCCTCGACGATCGTGTGGGCGTCGACGGGGGGCTTGGGGAAGCGGGCGGGGGCGGTGACCAGGCGAGTCTGAATCTGGCCGGTGCGGAGCCCCTCACGGACGACGAGGTTGCGCAGAACGCCGCGGCGCGAGCGACGGTCGTAGGGCGGCACGCCCTCGCTACGGGCCCAGTCGCGCACCTCGTTGCGGGCTGCGTTGCCGCGTTCGGTCGCCAGCAGGCAGTCATCGACGCCGACCACCAGGTCCCAACGACCGCGGGCGTGGAAGCCGAGGACGGTCTCGTCGCCACTTTCGCCGAAGGAGTATTCGAGCTTGTTGCGGTAACGCCATTGCTCGGCGGCCGGCTCGATCTGCTCCAGCTCGAAGCCGTCGAGCTCGCCGATTCTGCGCAGCGCCTCGTCGACCTGCGCCCGCTTGTGTTTGAGCTGGCTCTCGTAGTCGAGGCCCTGCCAGGGGGCGCCGGGACAGGGCTCGCCTTCATGAACGCAGCGATCGGCGACGCGATCGGCGCCCGGTCGCAGCAGCTCCACCGCTCGCGCCTCGGCGAAGCTGCGCTTCGGCTTCGTCACCTCGGCGAGGATTCGGTCCCCGGGCAGGCCGCCACCGACAAAGACGACGTAGCCGCCGTGGCGGGCGACGCCGCGGCCGCCGAAGGCGAGCGAGTCGATCTCGAGCTCGATCCGCTCGCCTTTGCGCGGCCGCGCGCGCTCCGTTTTGTCAGTTGCTTGCGTCACCGGCGTCCTCGACGCCAGTGTCGCAGGGCGTCGACTAGCGCAGTTTTTTGCGCGCCCGCCGCGCTGCTTGAGTTGCCTGTTTGCGCACCGGCGCGGTGCGGCCGCCGACCTCTTTGCGCGCCTGGTTGACCAGTCGCTCCAGCTCTTTCAGCAGGCTGTCGCTCTGCCGCCGGCCGCGTTTGACCAAATCGCTGACCATCTTCTCGGCGTCGCCGCGGGTGATCCGACCCCGCTTGACGGCGTCGTCGACGACCTCCTGCAGACGGTCACGGCTGAGGGTGACGCTGTGTTCGAGGCTCTCGCGGAACTGCTCGACGCTCTTGTCGAGGCCGGTGACACCGCGTCCGGCGCCTCGGGTCGCGCCTTTTGCCCTTTTGGCTTTCGCTTTGCCAGGCGCTTTGCTCGACGTCGCTTTGCGAGCAGTTGATTTCCGCGACGTCGATTTCCGCGACGTGGATTTTTTCGTCGTCGATTTCGATTTGGCGGAGGTCGATTTTTTCGACCGCGTGCCGGCTTTCGCTTTTTTCGACGCTTTCGTCGCTTTGCCGGATCCTGCTTTTTTGGCGGCCATCGCCTCGTGCCTCCTTGGTCGTCTTTCAGTCCGGGTCGGGGCTGCGGCGTGACTATCTCATCCCCGGGGGTCGCACGCGAACGCCGCCTCGACCGGGGAGTGGTCGGAGAGGCGCAGTGCGAGGCCGTCGTGCTCGATCTCCCGCCTCTCGGCCGGCCAGCGGAACGGCGGCGTGACAACCTCGGCGCCGCGCACGAGCAGGTGGTCGATCGCGTCGGGGCCGGTGGGAGCGGCGAGGCCGAAGCGCCCGCGCAGCTCCGCGAAGAGGGCGCCGCTGGCCTTCGGCCGCAGGTTGAGGTCGCCGCCGAAGAGGAGCGGCGAGTCGCCTGCCCAGCGATCGGCCGCCTCGGCGGCGCGCAGGACGTCCTCGGCGGCGAGGTCGGGACGGTTGGCGCTGGCGTGGAGGTTGGCGACGCAGAGGGTCGCGCCAGGGTTGCAAGGGTTGGTGGACCCCTTGGAGTTGATGCCGATCCGCGTAAGCGCCATCGCGCGCCGCTCGCGCGGACCGGTGTGGATCGCCATCTCGCGGCGCTCGACGATGGCCGCTTCGTTCCGGTGCGCCTTTTGTTCGCTATCCGCACATAAGGCGCACCGGAAGGCGTTGCGCACCAACGTCAGGTTGGAGCCGCCCTCGGCCGAGGCGATCAGGTCGGGGTTGAGGCGGGCGACCAGCTGGCGCAGCGGCGAGAACGAGTTGCGGGAGGTGAGGACGCGGTGGGCCTCGGCGTGGCACGCCCGCGCCAGTGGCGCCGCGTAGCGCGGCGGGCACTCCTGCAGCAGCGCCACGTCCCAGTCGGCCGCGGCGAGGAAGCCGGCGAACTCGCTTACCAGCTCGCGGTTCACCTGGACGTGCGTGGCGTTGCGCTCGCTGATCCTCAACAGCCGCGAGCGCCAGGTGCGCAGCGCCGGATCGGGCGGGAAATCGCGCCCATGGAAGAGGTTCCAGCTGAGAGCAGTTAACTGCACCGCCAGAGTCTGTCCGATAAGCGCTCGGGCCGCTCTAGTATCCGCGGCTTGCCAAAGCGTGACTTCCTCACCGCCGAAGAGCTCGGCGCCTTCGAGCTGAGCGAGCTGCTCGACCGGGCGCTGGAGCTGAAAGCCGGCCGTCGCGACGGCGCCGCGACCGACACCCTGCGCGGGCGCAGCGTCGCCCTCGTATTCGAACGTCCCTCGACTCGCACCCGCATCTCCTTCGAGGTCGCGGTCGCCGAGCTCGGGGGGACGCCGATCGTGCTGCGCGGCGACGAACTGCAGCTCTCGCGCGGCGAGTCGAGCGGCGACACGGCGCGCGTCCTCTCCCGCTACGTCGACGCGATCGCGATTCGCTCCGGCTCCCACGAAGACGTCGAGGAGCTGGCGGAGAGGGCGGAGGTCCCGGTCATCAACGCGCTCACGCCGCTCCATCACCCCTGTCAGGCGCTGGCCGACCTGCTCACCCTGCGGGAGCGCTTCGGCGACCTTGCCGGACTGCGTCTCGCCTACGTAGGCGACGGCAACAACGTCGCCCGCTCGCTTGCGATCGCCGGCCGCCTCACCGACGTCGAAGTGGTGATCGCCGCCCCCGACGGCTACCAGCTCGCCGAGGAGGACGCCCACGGCGCCAAGCTGACCGACGACCCCCGCGATGCCGCCTCGGGCGCGGACGCCCTCTACACCGACGTCTGGGTCAGCATGGGCGACGAGGGCGAGGCCCAGCGCCGCCGCGCCGCCCTCGCTCCCTACCGGCTCGACGACGACCTGCTCTCGCTGGCCAAGGAGAGCGCCGTGGTCCTCCATTGCCTGCCGGCCCACCCGGGCGAGGAGATAACGGCGGAGGCGCTCTACGGTCCGCGCTCGGCCGTCTGGGACCAGGCCGAGAATCGCCTCCACACGCAGAAGGCGCTGCTCGCCACGCTGCTCGCGGACTAGCGAGGCAGGCATGTACCCGGAGATCTCGCTCGGCCCGCTGACCCTCCAGACCTTCGGGCTGATGTTCGCGCTCGCCTTCGTCGGTGCCGGCGCGCTGGTCTGGAAGCGCCTGGGGGAGATCGGCAAGCCGGTCGACTGGGCGTATGAGATCGGCTTCGCGGCGCTGCTCGGCGGCGTGGTCGGCTCACGCCTCTACTACCTGGCTGAAAACTGGGACAGCGTTAACGACGACCTGCTCGGCAACCTCTTCTCCGGCTCGGGGCTGGTCTGGTACGGCGGCGCGATCGGCGGCGCCCTTGCCGTGCTGGCCTGGGCCTGGTACCGCGGCTTTCTCAGCCTGAGGTTGCTCGACGTGGCGGCGCCGGGGTTGGCGCTCGGCTACGCGATCGGCCGCATCGGCTGCCAGCTCTCTGGCGACGGTGACTACGGCCGGGCCTGGGACGGGCCGTGGGCGATGGCCTACCCGGACGGCACCGTGCCGACCAGCGAAGAGGTCCACCCGACGCCTGTCTACGAGGCGCTCGCCATGGGCTTCGGCGCCTGGCTCCTCTGGCGCCTGCGCGACCGCTTTCGCCCCGGCATCCTCTTCGCCCTCTACCTCCTCTACGCGGGCGCCGAGCGCTTCCTGGTCGAGTTCGTGCGTCGCAACGAGGACGCGGCGTTGGGGCTGACGACCGCTCAGCTCGAGAGTGCTGCGATTATGTTGGCTGGCGCGGTCTGGCTGCTCGTGGTGAGGCGGCGCCATGGCAGGCTGGCTGTGTAATCATGCGCAAATTCTTTTGAGGAATGAAGGAGAGGCTGTGAACAGGGGAGGGGAGAAGCTGTGAGCGAGGCGAAGCCGATCGCCAAGCTGCTGGAGGAGGCGACCGAGCGGATCGCCGCAGCCGGCTGCGACGAGCCGCGCTCCGACGCCGAGGCGCTGGTCGCCGACGGACTTGGGATGACGCCTGAGGAGCTGTCCCGCGACGGCGCGGCAGAGGCCTCGCCCGAGGTCGTCGCGGCGATCGAAGCGGCCGTGGCGCGCCGTGCCGAGCACGAGCCGCTCGCCTACGTGCTCGGTCGCGCGCCCTTCCGCAACCTGGAGATCGCCGTCGACGAGCGTGTGCTGTGGCCGCGCAGGGAGACCGAGCTGCTGGTCGAGGTCGGTACCGAACTGCGCGAGGGCGCCCGCGTCCACGAGGTTGGCACCGGCTCGGGTGCGATCGCCCTGGCGCTGATCTCCGAGCGTCCCGACCTGCGGGTCACCGCGTCGGACCTCTCGCCCGAAGCGGTCGAAGCGGCGCGCGAGAACGCCGCGCGGCTGGGCCTGGAGCTTGACGTCACCGTCGCCGAGGGCCTGCCGGACGGGCTCGACGGGGTCGACATGGTGATCGCCAACCTTCCCTACGTGACCGACGAGACGATCTACGAGCGCTCGCCCGAGATCCAGCGTGAGCCGCGAATCGCCGTGACCGGCGACTGTGGCGAGGACGGCCTCGGCGTCATCCGCAAGCTCGTCGCCGAAACGCCGAGCGGCTGGAAGATGGCGATGGAGCACGACACCCACCATGGCCCCGCGATGCGCGAGCTGCTCCGCGACGCGACGACCATGCGCGACTACATGGGGGATGAGCGCGTGACCGTCGGCCTCGCTCCCTGAGCGAACCGCCAGTCAATAGCGTTGGGCTCATGCCCGACCCGACCGGCTCGACTCACGAGCAGCGCCTCGCGAAGGTCGAGCGGCTGCGGTCCGAAGGGATCGACCCCTACCCGTTCTCCTTCCCCGACCGCAACCGGATCGCCGAGATCCACGAGGCGCACGACCCGGCGCAGCTCGAGGCCGGCGAGCATCCCGACTTCACCTACCGGATCGCCGGCCGTGTCGTCGGCCAGCGCGGCCACGGCAAGACGCTCTTCTTCGACGTCCGCGACCTCTCCGGGACGATCCAGGCCTATGCCCGGCTCGACGCGATCGGTCAGGAGGCCTTCGACCGGATCGAAGACCTCGACATCGGCGATCTGGTCGGGGTGGAGGGCAGCCTCTACGTGACCAAACGGGGACAGCTGGCGATCGAGGCGCGCGAGTGCGTGCTGCTCGCCAAGGCGTTGCGCGACCCGCCCGACCTCTTCCACGGCATCTCCGACCCGGAGGTCCGCTACCGCCAGCGCGAGCTCGACCTGATGGCCAACGAGCGTTCGCGTGAGATCTTTGCGATGCGCGCAAAGGTCGTCGCGGCGATCCGCGAGTACCTCAACGAGCGCCACTACGTCGAGATGGAAACGCCCGTCCTGCAGCGGATGACCGGCGGCGCTGCGGCGCGTCCCTTCAAGACCCACCACCACGCGCTCGACCGCCACCTCTACCTGCGGATCGCGACCGAGCTCTACCTGAAGCGGGCGATCGTCGGCGGTTTCGAGAACGTCTACGAGCTCGGCAAGTTCTTCCGCAACGAGGGGATGTCACCGCAGCACAACCCCGAGTTCACGATGCTCGAGTGGTTCGTCAGCGGCGCCGACTACCACGGGGTGATGGACGTCGCCGAGGGCGTCGTCGCCCATGTCGCCGAACGGGTGCTGGGGACGACGAAGGTCGAGCGCGACGGCGAGACGATCGACCTGAAGCCGCCCTGGCCGCGGCTGCGCTTGCAGGACCTGCTGAAGGAAGAGACGGGGGTCGACATCACGAAGGCGAGCCGCGACGAGCTGGCCGAGATCGCCGGCGAGGATGCCGAGCCCGACGACGACTGGGCGGCGCTGGTCGACACGCTGCAGGGCAAGCTGATCGAGCCGAAGCTGATCCAGCCGACCTTCATCATCGATCTGCCGCTGGCGATCTGGCCGCTGGTCAAGCCGGTGCCCGAGCACCCCGAGCTGCTGGCGGCCGCCTTCGACGGGATCGTCGCCGGGATGGAGATCACCGGCGGCGGCACCGACGTCAACGACCCGATCGAACAGCGCCGCCACTTCGTCGAACAGCGCGAACGGCAGGAAACGGGCGCGGAGCCGACCCCGCACGAGCATGACGAGGAGTTTGTGCGGGCGCTCGAATACGGGATGCTGACGGCGAGCGGCTCGGGGCTCGGCGTCGACCGGCTGATGATGATCCTTAGCGGGGCGAAGACCCTGCGCGACGTGATCCTGTTTCCGTCGATGCGCGAGGTGCCGGGGGAGAATTAGCGCTCGATCTGCACCAGTTCGTCCGGTTGGTGCTCGACCTGGAGCGTGGTGTGGGGGATGCCGAAGTCGCGCTCGAGGAGGTCGGCCAGCTCGAGGCGGGCGCGGTGGCAGTCGGTGTCGGCGGCGACCGTGACGTGGGCGGCGAGGGCTGGGAACTCGGAGGTGACCTCCCAGACGTGCAGGTCGTGGACCTCGACCACGCCGGGCTGCTCGGCCATGCGGCGGCCGATCGCGTCCGGGTCGAGGCCGCGGGGCGAGGCCTCGAGGAAGACGCGCCCCGACTCGCGCAGGAGGACGTAGGCGGAGCGCAGCATCAGGGCGGCGACGGCGAGCGAGGCGATCGGGTCGGCACGGTCGAAGCCGGTGAGGAGGATGACGGCGGCGGCGATCGCGGTGCCGATGAAGGCGTAGAGGTCGGTGAGCAGGTGCTGGAAGCTGCCCTCGACGTTGAGGCTGCGCCGGTTGGCGCGGGCGAGGACGGCGGTGGCGGCAAGGTTGACCGCAACCCCGGCGAGGGCGACGGCGAGGACGAGGCCGCCGTTGACCCCGGGCGGATCGATGAGACGATGGACGCTCTCGTAGGCGATCAGGGCGGCGAGGACGAGCAGGGTGACGCCGTTGACCTGGGCGGAGAGGATCTCGACCCGTTTGAGGCCGAAGGTCATGGCGCCACCGGCGGGGCGACGGGCGATTCGCATCGCGACGAGCGAGAGCGCGATCGCCGCCGCGTCGGTGAGCATGTGCGCCGCGTCGGAGAGGAGGGCGAGCGAGTTGGCGACGATGCCGGCGACGACCTCGGCCGCCATGAGGCCGAGGATCAGGGCGAGGGCGAGCCAAAGCTTGCCGCGGTCGGCATCGGCGGAGGCGCCGTGGTGATGGCCGGCGTGGGAGTGGCCGGCGTGGGAGTGGCCGGCGTGGGAGTGCCCGGCGTGGGAGTGCCCGGCGTGCGAGTGGCTCATGCGAAGGGCCTCACACCGAGCGCAGCAGGCCGCCGTCGATGGGAATGACCGTGCCGGTGATGTAGGCGGCGCGCTCGGAGCAGAGGAAGGCGACCAGGTCGCCGTACTCCTCGGGCTGGCCGAGCCGCCCGGCCGGAACTTCCTCACGGGCGGCCGCTTCGGCGGACTCCAGCGAGCCGCCGCCGTCGGCGAGCCGTTCGGTCGCGAAGCGGCCGGTGGCGACCGTGTTGACGGTGATCCCGTCGCCGGCAACCTCGCGCGAGAGCGTCTTGAGGAAGCCGACCGCAGCCATGCGGTGAGAGTTCGAGAGGTTGAGGGCGGGGTTCGGCTCGATGGTCGTCGTCGAGCCGACGTTGACGATGCGGCCCCAGCCCCGCTCCCGCATGCCGGGGAGGACCGCCTCCGCGAGCACGCGCGGCGCGAGGACGAGTTCGCGGTAGGCGGCCTCCCAGTCGGGGAGCTCGTGCTCGAGGGCGCCGCCGTAGGGCGGGCCACCGGTGTTGGCGACGAGGATCTCGATCGGGCCCAGGGCGCTTTCGACCTCGCCCGGGAGCGCCGCGAGACGATCGAGGTTGCCGGTGTCAGCGACGAATGCCGTCACCTGCCCACCCGCTGCGATCGCGGGCTTCTCGATCGCAGCGGCCGCCTCCTGCAGCTTCTCTTCGGTGCGACTGGCGATCGCGACAGACGCGCCCTCGCGCGCCAGCGCCGTCGCGATCCCACGCCCGATCCCCCGGCTCGCACCCATCACGAGGGCGACCCGTCCCTGCAGCCCTAGATCCATGTCAAGTAACGACGTCCCGTGGGGTCCATGGCGAAAAGTTAAGGCCTGGGAGGCGCGGTGAGGCAATCGCAGCGACTGCCAAGTAAGGTGCTGATCGCTCAAGAGGAGAGGCGGCAACCCAATTGGAAATCGGCCACGAGCGTCTGGTCAAGCTTGTAGAGCGACTGCTGGGAGGAGAGATAGTCCTTCCGGACATCCAGCGAGATTTCGTCTGGGCCGGCTCGAAGATCCCACGTCTGCTGGACAGCCTTTACCGGGAATGGCCCGTTGGGTCGATCCTTCTCTGGCACACGGAGCTGGAGATTCCGATCAAGTCAGCCGCCATCGTCCAAGGCGCTCCCATCGGGGTTCGACCGTCCATCCTGCTGGATGGCCAGCAGCGAATGACGACGCTGGCTCGTGTGATGGCGCCAGACCGGGTTCCTGAGGGGCAGAGGCCACCCGATGTCCGCTTCCACCCCGGCTCCCGGGAATTCAAGACCGCCAACGCGGTGCAGGCTAAAAACCCGGCGTGGATAAGCGTCTCGAGCATTCTCGCGGACGGTGCCCAGTTCCGCCAGCTACTCAAGCCACTGGCACTTGACAAGGAGCACGAAGACGAGTGGTACGAGGTGTTGTCTGACGTGGCGAGGCGAATCCGCGACTACCACCTCCCTGTGCAGACGGTGACCATCGACGACTACGAGCAGGTGGCGGAAATCTTCAATCGCGTCAACACGGGAGGACGGCCGCTGAGCAAAGGAGACCTGGTGATGGGTGTCCTGGCCGCCCGCTGGACGGGGAAACCCGCAAGGGACGGACAGCCAGAAGTCAAAGGTGGGCGCAGGCACATCGAGGAGTTCGAAGAAAGCCTGGCGGCGAAGAACTGGCCCATCAACCGAGAGGTTCTCTTCAGGATCATGAGCTCGCTCAGTCTCGGGAGCCCCAACCACATCCGCCTGCTCGAACTCAAAGGAGAGGAGCAGTGGCGCGATGCCTGGGAGCGGACTGCGCTAGCCGTCAGTCACGCGGTGGGCTTCCTCAAGGATGACGCCGGCATACCGGTCCGATCGCTGCTGCCCACCGAGTACGTTCTTCTGCTGCCGGCCGTCCTACTCGAGGGCACCAACGGGGCGTTCGCCAGTCCCCAGGAGCGGGATGCGTTGGTGCGATGGGTCCTGCTCGCAAGCGCATTCGGCCACTACAGCGGTTCGCTTGAGACGACTCTGGCCGCTGACATCAACACGTGTCGGGCGCAGGAGGACGACATGCTCGACACGCTTTTGCGGAGTGCCCAGGAACCGCGCTCGCCGGACGTCGGACTGAGTGAGGAGGATCTAGACGGAAAGACGCAGCGCTCGCCGCTGCGGAAGTTGCTTCAGATTGCCGCGCTCGCGAACGAAGCCAAGTCCTGGTGGAGCCACCGATCGATCACCTATGACCCTGAAAGCAAGGGCATGGCGGTCGAGAACCACCACATCTTCCCGCGCAACTGGTTGAAGCAGAATGGACTGGGCGATCATCCGGACCTGGACACGCTGGCGAACCTCGCCTTTCTCTCCAAGCACGACAACATCAAGATCAGCGACGGCGATCCCGTCGAGTACCTCGAGCAGGCCGACCCGCAGGAGCTGGAGACTCAATGGGTCCCCACCGACCCCGACCTGTGGCGAGCCGAGCGATTCGGCGCGTTCTGCGCCGAGCGGCGGAGACTGCTGGCTGCAGCGCTGAACGACCTCCTCGGCTTGCAACAGGCACCGGTCGAACTCGAACCCCTCGATGCCGACGAGACGCCGGAACCAGAAGCCGGAGCTTGGGCCGAGGCCCCGCTGCCGCGATAGCTTGCCTAAAATCGTTCTACTGCATCCGGCTGTATCGAGAACGCGAACGGTCGACCGACAGTCCCACGGTCGCCCAAAAGCGGTTCGAGAGCGGACGGCCTGCAGCCATAGGCGCCCGTAGCTCAGTGGTCAACGGACCCTTCACGGGGTCCAAAGAGCGTCGGTCTTTCAAGCCGAAGGTCGCGAGTTCGATTCTCGTCGGGCGCATTCCTGGGCTCCGGGCAGATCCGGAGATCGTCTTGTCCGCCATTCGCAGCCACAGAAAGCCTGCCCTCGTCCTCGCGGCCGCCGCGCTCCTGGCGCTTGCCATGACTGCCTGTGCGATGTTCAAGCTCGGTTCGCTGCGCCTTGCCCAGCCGGGGGGGATCGGCCCGGT
>DASTYR010000135.1:0-2131 GCA_035764795.1 Solirubrobacterales bacterium
CACCGGTCGTGAACAGTGCGAACCCCAGCAGGACGAGGGCGAAGAGGTAGGCGACCCCGACCGCCACGCCGCGCGAGACGCGCTGGCTCTCGAAGAAGCGGACCACCGGCGACATCACGAAGGCCAGCAGCCAGGCCAGGAAGAGGATCAGGAGGATCTGGCTGAATCCCCCCATGAAGCCGATCAGGATCTGGATGAGGAGGACGCCGAAGTAGGCCGATCCCAGGACGAGGAAGGCGAGCAGCCAGCGCCGCTCGCGCGGCCCGATGCCAGCCTCCAGCTCTTCGCTCACGCGCGCCTCCCCGCTGGCGGGCCGATGCCGGTGGCGGCGCGGACCTCGGCCATCGTCGCCTCCAGGATCGGCCGGACCTTCGCCACTCCTCCGGCGAGCACCTCTTCGACGTGCCCGGGGTTCGCCGCCAGCTGCTGCCGGCGCTCGCGCATCGGCCGGAAGAACTCGATGATCCGCTCGGCCAGCAGCTCCTTCGTCTCGACGCAGCCGGTGCGCGCCGTTCGCTCGCCGTCCTGGATCTGGAGGTAGTCGCCGCCGAAGAACCGATGCAGCTGGCAGACGTTGCAGATCTCCGGCCGCCCGGGGTCGGTGCGCTTGATGCGCTGCGGGTCGGTGACCATCTTCTGCACGATGCGCCGGATCTCGTCGGGCTCGGCGAAGATCGGGATCGTGTTGCCGGCCGACTTGCTCATCTTGCGGACGCCGTCGGTCCCGAGCACCACCGGGGCGTCGGTGAAGACCGCCTGCGGCTCGGGGAAGATCGGTCCGTAGCGGCGGTTGAAGGCGCGCACGATCTCGCGTGACAGCTCCAGGTGAGCGGCCTGGTCCTTGCCGATCGGCACCCGGCTGGCCTTGTAGATGACGATGTCGGCCGCCTGGAGCACCGGGTAGTCGAGCAGCCCCATGCTGTTCTCGACTCCCTCGTCCTTCTTCTCCTTGTAGGTCGGCGTCCGCTCGACCCAGCTGACCGGCACGACCGTGTTGAAGATCCAGGCCAGCTCGGCGTGCTCGGGCAGGTCCGATTGGCGGATCAGGGCGCAGCGCTCTGGATCAAGGCCCACTGCCAGCAGGTCCAGCACCATCTCGTGCGTGAGGTCGCGCATCTTCTGCCCGTCGTGGACGGTCGTCATGGCGTGGAAGTCGACGATGGCGTAGATCGCGTCGTACTGGTCCTGGAGCGCGACGTAGTTGACCTGCGCGCCGAGGTAGTTGCCAAGGTGCGACGCCCCGGACGGCTGGATGCCGCTGAAGACGCGCTCTCGGACGGTCGTCTCGGTCATCGGACGGCGAGTGTACCGGCATAATGCGGCGCATGACCGATCCAGCCGACTGGTCTCGCGCCGCCGATCCCGCACGGAGGATCGGGCGCGCCGTGGAGTTTCACGCGGAGATCGGCTCCACGAACGATCGCGCACGAGCCGCCCTCTCCGAGCCGGGTGGCGAGGGGCTGGCGGTCGTCGCTGACCTGCAGACGGCGGGTCGCGGCCGGCGCGGCCGCACCTGGATCTCGCCAGCGGGCGCGAACCTCCTCGTCAGCGTCGCGTGGCGACCGCGCATCGAGCCGCGGCTGGCCGGCCTGCTCGGCGTGGCGGCGGCGCTGGCCGTTCGCGACGCGTGCGCCTCGCTGGTCCCCGATGCGGAGCTCTCGATCCGGTGGCCGAATGACCTCGTCGACGGCCGGGGGCGCAAGGTCGCCGGCCTCCTCGTCGAGACCGCGCTCGAGGGCGGCGAGCTGACCGAGGTGGTGGTCGGGATCGGCATCAACGTCAACTGGATGCCGGCCGCGATGCCCGCCGAGATCGGCGGCAGCGCCACTTCCCTCCTGGAGCTGGGGGGCGTCGCCGTCGACCGGGTGGACCTGCTGGGGCGGGTCCTCGCGGCGCTGGACGCGGAGGCCGCGGCGCTGGGGCGCGGCGAGAGTCCCGTCGCGCGCCTGCGAGGGGTCTCCTGGCTCGATGGACGCGTCGTGGAGGTCGACACCGGCGCCGCCACCATCGGCGGCCGGGCGGCAGGGATCGCGGACGACGGGTCGCTCCTGCTCGACGCCGAGGTCGGACGCGTGGCCCTGAGCGTCGGCGAGGTGGCGCGCGTCCAGGAAGCGCTGCCCGCGGCGGTGCC
>DASTYR010000136.1:0-4563 GCA_035764795.1 Solirubrobacterales bacterium
GCGCGCTTCCACTTGGCGACGCCGAGCATGTGGTGGGTGCCGTGGGAGCCGACCTTGAGCGTGTGCAGCGGCAGCCGCAGGTAGTCGATCGGGCTGGCGGGGGAGGCGAGGTGGTAGACGAAGTCGACCGGCTCGGGGATGTCGACCTTCTCGGTGATGTCGATGTTGCGGAACTCGAAGGCGTCGTCGCGGAGGTGGGCGATGTTCTGCAGCGAGCCCGTCTCCAGGTTGTCGATGCAGATGACGCGGTGGCCCTGCCCGAGCAGGCGCTCGCAGAGGTGGGAGCCGAGGAAGCCGGCGCCCCCGGTGACGACGCACGTACTCATGAGAACACCGCTTCGCGCTTCACCGCGCCGATGCTACACGGCGGAGCTGGGGATCCCCGGACGCGCGCCGAGCTCGCAAATTCCGGCCTTTTCGCCCGTCCAAGCGTCCAGGCGGGGGGAGAGACCGCATCCGTCCCGAGCTTCGTCGTGGCATGTTTGCGGCGGGAGAGGAGCCGGTGCAGGGGGAGCTAGCAGCAGAGACGAACGAGGCGGCGCGCAAGCGGGCTGCGGTCGAGCTGATCGCCAGCCACGGATCGACGCTCGAGCGGGTCGCGCGTCGCTACTCGCTCTGTGCCGAGGACGCCGAGGACGCCTACCAACGAGGGCTGGAGATCCTGCTGACCAAAGCGCCGAGCGACCGTGCCCGCGACCTCCTCGCTTGGACGAAGACGGTGATCAAGCACGAGGCCCTGGCGGTGCGGGCCGGACGCGAGCGCCTGCTCGGCCGGGCACCGACGGGGAGGGGTGCCACCGTCGGAGGCGATCGGGAGTACGACTGGGTCGCGCGTGTACCGGCTTCCGGCCCCGGACCCGAGGAGCGGGTCGAGCGGCGCGAGGAGATCGCCCGTAGCCGCGAGGCGCTGCGGGCGCTGAAGCCGGCGGAGCTGCGCGCCCTGACCCTGCTCGCCGAGGGCTACTCCTACGCCGAGATCGGCGAGATCACAGGCTTTAGCCACACGAAAATCAATCGGTCCTTGGCCGAGGGTAGGGAGCGGTTCAGGCGACTGCTCCTGCGCAGCGAAGACGGCAGTCGCTGCGCAGAGATGCGGCCGCTGCTCTCCACTTTCTGCGACGGCGAGACGGGCGTGGCGGAGACGACGCACGTCCGCGAGCACCTGCGCGCCTGCGGTCACTGCCGCGCGGTCGTTCGGGCCTACCGGGCGGCGCCGGCGAGGGTCGCGGCGCTCGCCCCCCTACTCGGTGCGCCTCCCCTCGCCGGCGCCAGCGAGGGGACCGCCTCGGCCACGGCCTTCGGGGGCGAGGCGGTCGGGACGGGCGCCGGGGCGAAGTCCGTCGCGGGAGCAGCCGCGGGTGGGATGGCGAAGGGGGCGGGCGGTACCGTCGTCGCCAAGCTGGCCGCCGCTTGCGCCGCGACCGTAGGCGCGACCGCCTGCGTCGCGGCGGGCGTTCTGCCGTCGCCTGCAGAGTTGGCACTGCAGCGCCCGACCACCCCCAGCATCGAGCGCATCGCACCGGTGGTGCTGGGACCACCGGGCGAGCAGAGCGCTGCGAAGCGACGGGAGAGGGCTGACGATGAAAGGGAGCGGCGGCGAACGGCAGATCGTTCCGGACGCCGGCAGCGGCGAGAGCCGGTGGAAGCCTCGACCTCCGAAACCGAAGCAACGGCCGCTGCCGCGCCGGCGCCGGCTCCAGAACCGGTGCAGACTCCCGAACCCGCGGCAGCCGCAGAGCCGGCGCCGGCTCCAGAAGCAGCGCCAGCGCCCATCCCACCGCCTGCGCCGGAATCGCCGGCTCCCTCAGGGGGCGGCGCAGCAGGGGAGTTCGGGCCGTGATCGCTCGCTTCTCAACCCTCGCCGGAGTTGCGACGCTGGCGGCCGTACTCGGATTGCTGTCGCCGGCTGCTCGCGCACCGGTCGCGCGGGCGGCCGCTCCGCCGCCTGCGCCGCTCGAACTGCAGGTCTACGGCACCCAGGGCGAGTGGCGTTGGGCACGGCAGTTCGCACTCACCTGGACGATCCCCAACCACGACGGGGGGCCTTTCGCCTCGGCCCACTACCGGTTGCGCGATCCGAGTGGCGACATCGTGGTCGGGCCCGCGCACGTGCCTGGGGACCAGACGGCCGTGCAGGGGCTCGCGGTGCCTGGACCGCCCGGCACCTACGAAGCCGAAGTCTGGTTCGAGGCCGCCGACGGCCAGCGTGGGCCGGCGGCGCGCGTGCCGCTTCGCTTCGACGACGTCCGTCCCGAAGACGTGCGGCCGTTCGTCGCCGCGAACTGGCTCGGGAGGACCGACTTCCCTCTGCCGATTCGAATTAGCCGTCCGCTCGGTGCGCCTCCCCTCTCGGGCATACGCGGCTACGCGGTCTCGCTAACGCAGCTACCGGTCCTGCGACCGTGCGCCAGCACCGTCGCCTGCACTGAGGCGGAGACGGATCTACGCGAAGGGGCCGAGGGCGATGTCCATCTCGTACCGCACCTGCCGGAGGGAACGACATATGTGCAGGCGCTCGCGGTCTCGGGGTCGGGCAGGGCGTCGGCTCGCGCCGGAGAGGCGGTTCTTCGAGTCGACACGACCAGTCCAGCCGTCCGCCTGCTCGGACTGCCCTCTGGTTGGACCAACCGCCCGGTCAACCTGACCGCGGTCGCCAGCGACACCGGTTCCGGGATGGCGGACGGGCCAGGGGGCGTGCCGCCTTTCACGGCGATCTCACTCGACGACGGCAGGCCGATAGTCGCCGCAGGCGCCACCGTCGGCGTAACCGTGATCGGCGAGGGCGTACACCGAGTCGCCTATTACGCTCGCGACCTGGCCGGCAACGTAGACGACGGTGCCAGCGGCAACGGCAACCCGAATCCACCGCCTCGCGAAGCGGTGGTGCGGATCGACCGTACCCCGCCGCAGGTCGCCTTCGCCTCCCAGGACCCGGGCGACCCGGGGCTCCTCCGAGCCATCGTCGTCGACCCCCTCTCGGGGCCGGCAGCCGGCGGCTGGATCGGCGTCCGCCGCCGCGGGTCCGGCGACCGGTTCGCGGCGCTGCCCGCGACGCCGGCGCCCAGCGGCGAGGTGCGAGCGCGCTGGAGCTCCGACGCCTTCCCGCCCGGCGAGTACGAGTTCCGCGCCTTTGTCCACGACGCTGCCGGCAATGCGGCCGTTTCCTCCCAGCGCCGCGGCGGCGGCACGATGGTGCTCTTCAACCCGCCGAAGGAAGCGGCGAACCTGGAGATCGGGTTGACGGCACCAGACCGGCGCTTGGGCGGAGCTCTTCGAGCGGGGCTACCGGTGCGAGTAGGGGGCCGCATCGTCAACGCAGCCGGCACACCACTCTCCTCGATGCAGGTACACGTTCTCGAGCGCTTCGGCGGGGGCCTGCCGGACCGGAGCTCTGGCGTGGTCACAGACGAGGAGGGGCGCTTCGTCCTCCAGCTGCCACCGGGACCGAGCCGTGAGGTGACGGCCACCTTCGCCGGGTCGGCGAGGGTTGCGGCCACGGCGGCGGCACCAATGCGCCTCGCGGTGCGCAGTGCAGTGCGGTTGCGTGCCTCGGCGCACGTGGCGAGGATCGGCGGGGCGCCGATCGTCTTCGCCGGGCGGGTCGTCGCGGCGCCGGGCACGATCCCGGCAGAGGGCAAGTCGGTGCAACTGCAGTTCCGGCTGCCCGGGGTTCCCTGGACGGAGTTCCGCACCGTCCAGACCGACCGTCGCGGTCGCTTTCGCTACCCCTACCGCTTCAGCGACGACGACAGCCGCGGCGTGCGCTTCTCCTTCCGCGCCTTCGCGCCCGCGCAGGGCGGCTGGCCGTACGAGCCTGCGGGCTCGAGGCCGGTTGCCGTGCGCGGGCGCTGAGAACGACGGGCTAGCGGAGGGCGGAGAGCTGGCCGCCGACCTGCGAGACGACGCCCTGGGCGCGGGAGGCCTGCTCCTCGACGGCCTTGCGGACCCGCTGCTCGACCTCGCTGCGGTTGACCCGCGTGCGGTAGGACTTGAGCTGCTTGCGGGCGGTGTTGCGATCGGTGAACGGGCCGACCAGCTCGCTCACCCGGTCGGAGAGCTCGAGCACGGCGCCGACGGGGAGGTCGAGTGCACGCGTGGCTGCGGAGCGCTGGCTGCTGCTCTTGGCGCCGGCGCTGCTCGAGCCGCTGCTGGCGCGTTTGGGCCGGGCGCTCGATTTACCGTTCGGGCTGGCTTTCTTGGTCTGCGTAGGCATGGAGAAGTCCCTTCGTGTCTAGGTACAGGGGGGAGAGAGTTCGCGAGTGTAGCGAACACACGTTCCTGCGAACACCTGTTCTAAACAGGGACCTCTGCTCGGTTACACCCTCAGACCTCGGCGCTCCGAACCGTGGCGAGGCCGCGCTCGCCCGCCGCCGCCGCGATCCGGTAGCGGGCGTCGAGGCCAAGGTCGGCCCCCTCCAGGCCAGCGTCGCCGAAAGCGACGACACCGCCCGCCTCGCGGACGATCAGCTGCGCCGCCGCGGCGTCGACCGAGCGGCAGGGCCGCAGCCCCGCCATGCCGTCGACGCGCCCCGCGGCGACCTGGCAGAGCGAGATCGCGATCGA
>DASTYR010000137.1:0-6984 GCA_035764795.1 Solirubrobacterales bacterium
AACTGATCGGGGGCGCGGTCGTGGTGCTGCTCTTGATTCTCTTTGCTACGGGAGCGATCGATATTGGTGGGGGCGACTCGGATGAGGGGGATGGTGGCGGGGCACCGGCGGCGCTGAGTGACGAACTGCCGGCTTCTGATGCCAAACGGGCTACGCAGGCGGTGCTGCAGGAAGTGGACGGCAGCGGCGCCAGCGGGCGGGCGCTCTTCGGGCGGCTCGGCGAACAGGTTGCGCTGGTACTCGCGGCGAGGGGCCTGGAGCCCAGCCCAGCGGGCAGCTCCTACGCGATCTCCCTCGTGCGCTCTCCCGAGGAGCGGATCCCGATCGCGGCGACCCGTGTCAATCGCTCTGGCACGATCAGCGGTCAGTTCCAGTTGCCGGTGACCGTATTGGGGGCGCTCGCCAGCGGTTACGACGAGATGGAAGTCTCGCTTGTCGTCAACGAGGAGCTCGAAGCGGCGCTGAAAGAGGTCCGGGGTAGCGAAAACCCCCCTGAGTTCGGTGGCGAGGCCGTCCTGCGGGGACCGATCAGCGGGCCCATCGTCGTCGGCGAAGACGGGTCCGGCGGCTAGGCCCCGCTTAAGAGGGCAGCAGCTTGCCGGGGTTCATGATCCCGGCCGGGTCGAGCCGCTCCTTGAGAGACGCCAGCACCCCAACGCCTAGCTTCCCCACCTCGGCCTCCATGTAGGGGGCGTGGTCGCGGCCGACGGCGTGATGGTGGCTGATCGTGCCCCCGGTGGCGACAATCGCCTGGCTTGCCGCCCGCTTGACGGCATCCCACTGCGCGGTCTCTTCGCCGTGCCGGGCACGGGAGATGAACGTGAAGTAGAGCGAGGCGCCGTCGGCGTAGGCGTGGGAGAGGTGGCACATGACCAGGCCCGGCGTGCCCTGAGCCGTCAGCGCGCCGCGAATCGCATCGGCCACCGCTTGCCGCAGCTCTTCGAGCTGGCTCCACGTTTGCGACGTCTCGAGCGTCTCCACCATCGCCCCCATGTCCATCAGCGTGTCGCGCAGGTAGGGACCTTGGTAGCGGCCGTGCTCCCAAGAACGTCCCGCTGCCTGACCGAGGTACGCGGCGCCGCCGCGGCGCAGCTCGCGCACCGTGAGCGCCCGCCGCCGGGCGACGCCCTCCTCGTCCCCCTCCAGGCCGATCACGATCAGGCAGCCGTCGCCGCGGCGCCGCAAACGCAGGTAGCGATGGAAGATCGACCCGGTAGCCCCACGCGGACCCGAGAGAGCCAGCGAGGCGCGCGTCTCCTCCTCGTCGGAGACGCGCACTACATCGGGCAGGCCAGGGCCCTGGGCGAGCGTTCGCACGATCTCGGCGCCGGCCTCGAAGCTCTCAGCCATCCAACCCTCGTAGCGGTGCAGCCGCGGTGCGGTACGGACGCGGACCGTCGCCTCGGGGATCACGCCGAAGACGCCTTCGGAGCCGATGACCACCTCTCGCAGCGATGGCCCGGCCGCCGTGTGCGGAGTCTCGAGCGTGCGCAGCTCCCCCGCTGGGGCAAGCAGCCGCACCGAGCTGACCAGCTCGTCGAAGCGGCCGTAGCCGCTCGACGCCTGCCCGGCGGACCGGGTCGCCGCGAAGCCGCCGATCGTCGCGTACTCGAAGGACTGCGGAAAGTGACCGAGGGTCAGCCCCTCCTGGGCCAGCGCCGCCTCGGCCTCTGGTCCGCGCAGCCCGGCACCGAGCCGCGCGGTCAGCGAGCGGCGGTCGACCTCGACGCCGCGCAGGCGGGCCAGGTCGAGGCTGACGAGTCGCTCGTGGGGCCCGCGCAGCGGCTCGACTCCACCGACGACACTGGTGCCACCGCCGAAGGGGACGACCGCGATCCCCTCGCTCGCGCAGACCTTGAGGACGCGCCCGACGGCCTCGGCGTCGCCAGGCATCAACACTGCATCCGGCACGGCGTCGAGGCGGCCGCTTCGCAGCCGCACCAGGTCGACGTAGCCGCGCCCGGTCGCATGGCGGAGCCGGTCCTCGGCCGCGGTGAAGATCGCGTCGGAGCCGATCGCCTCGCCCAGCGCGCGCGGCAGCTCCGCCGGCTCCGGCAGCTCGACGTCCTCCAGCTGCCCCGACGCCGGGGCGGGCGTCAGCTCCCCGACTAACTCGGCCAAGGCCCGCTGCGCCCGGCCGTCCAGCACGGGCCGAACGCTTGGGTCCCCCCACCCCCACCACTTCGTGTCGCGGCGCGGCTTCACGGTGTCAGGGCTCGCTCGATCCCGTCGAGCGCCTCGTCGAGGATCTTGCGCTGACCACCCCGCATCATCGGCGAGCCGAGCCGCGAGAAGCCGCGCAACGCCTGTGCGGAGGTGAGCGAGACCTTCGTTCCTCCCTCGGCCGGTCTCAGGGCGATCTCCACCCGCGAGCTGCGCAGGTGGCGGGCGAACGGGCTTCCCTCCAGCTGCTGCTCCCAGACGTAGCGCTCGCCCTCTGCCGCCGAGACGCAGCGATAGTCGGCTCTCACGCCCCGCCCCTCGGCCGTCTGCAAAACCTTGGTCCACTGGCTGCGCCGGCCGCCGCTCTTGCTGTCGACGCTCTCGACGCGGCCGGTGCGCGGCCACCAGCGCGGCAGGTTGTAAGGGTCGGAGATCAGCTTCCAGACCTCGTCCGGGGCCGCAGCCACGACCCGCGTCCTGGTCACGCGGGGCATCGGAGATGCCGCCAGTCGACCGTTCGCAAAGGCTTCTAGTCGCCGGCGAGGCGGCGCAGGTCGCGGACGAGCAGCAGGTGCTTGAGGTGGCTGACCGTCGCCGCCAGACTCTCGAGGCTCTCGAGCGCCTCCTTGCGCCGCTCCGGGTTGCGCGAGCGCAGCGAGGGGCCGAGCAGCGCTTCCAGCAAGTTCGCCTCGCGGTCGGCCGAGGAGCGGAAGACGCGCAGGTTGCGGGCGCCGACCCCCACCCGCGAGAGCTCGTTGGCGGCGCGGACGATCTCGCGGTCGGTCTCGTCGTAGACCGTCTTGCCGTCGCGCTTCTGCGGCTGCACGATGCCGAAGTTCTCCAGCTCGGCGACGAGCTCGGCGCGGGCGCCCGTCTCCTCGATCAGCTCGTCGAGGCCGAGATAGGCGTTGGAGGTGTTGACGAGGATCGCCCGCCGCACGGCACCGCCGCTGGGGCGGCGGTCGCCGCCGCTGCCGCTGAAGTCGAGATCCCCTCCCGCCGCCAGCTCTTGGCGGATAACCCGCAGCGGCAGGAACTCGTCGCGTTGCAGGCGCAGGATCGTCCGCAGCCGCTCGACGTCGGACTGGCTGTAGAGACGGTAGCCACCCGGCGTGCGCCGTGGGCTGAGCAGTTTCTGGTCCTCGAGATAGCGGATCTTCGAGATCGAGATGTCGTCGAACTCGCCCTGCAGGATCTTGCAGACGGCGCCGATCGTCAGCGCCTTGCGCGGCCGCGAGTCGCGCGGGCGGTGCTGCTGCTCGGAGACGGCCACCGCTCTCACCTCTCCAGGTAGCTCAACTTGTACTTGCCGATTTGAATCTCGTCGCCGTCGGCGAGCAGGTGCGACTCGATCCGCCGCCGGTTGACGTAGGTGCCGTTGAGGGAGCCGAGGTCGTCGATGTAGAGGCCGTCGCGGCGGCGCACCAGCAGGGCGTGGTTGCGCGAGACGGTGACGTCGTCGAGGAAGACGCCGGCGTCGGGGCTGCGGCCGATGTTGACGCGGTCCTCGGAGATCGTGAAGCTCTCCCCGGCGCGCCCGCCGCCGGAGCGGATGACCATGGCCGCGCCGCTGCGGGCGACCGCCTCGTCGATGTCGATCGGTTGCATCTCACCCGTTTCGTCGACGGTGTAGGTCATCGTCGTCGGCTCCTCGCCGCTCTCCGGCGGGCCGCCGAGGTAGGCCCCGCACTTCTGGCAGTAGTTGGCCCCCTCGGGGTTGACGAATCCGCACTCAGGGCAGTGAGCGGCCATCGCTTGCCTCAGGCCGCTGGCTTGTCCTCGGGCGGCTGCTGCGCCTTGCCGGCCAGGATGTCGGTCAGCTGGTCGACATCATCGCCCGAGATCAGCGAGTCGCCGCTTTCGTGCTTGTTACGCAGGCGATTGACCAGCTCGGCGCGCAGGATGTCGATCTTGCCGTGCAGGACGCGCCGCCGGTAGGAGATCTCGTCCTCCTCCTCCGTGAGCTTGTCGATCAGCTCCTTCAGCTCCTCGTCGCTGAGGGAACCGAGATCGGGAAAGGTGTCCTCCATCACGCTCCTCGATTATGGGAGGCCACTGCCTCCGTTGGCCGCTGCGCTCGATTATAGGTCGCTGCGGCGAAAGCTCAACCGTAGGTTGAAGGTTATGGAGCCTGGGAAGGAGTTTGCGCATGCGCGCGCGCCGCGGCTCGCCCCGCGCGGACGTAGAGAACGGTCGCCCAGATCGCCATCCCCAGGCCCCAGATCAACAACGCGTCCGGTACCCATCCCTCGACCAGCAGCGCCAGGAAGATGCCACCCATGATCGGGAAGACCGAGATCCGACCGGGCCAGTTGACGGCGATGCGGGCGCCGTGGCGCAGGCCGTACTGGGCAAGCGCCAGCATCGCCAGCTCGCGGACCGCGAGTGCCGCCAGCGCCCAGCGCGGCAACAGTTCGAAGTGCCAGCAGACGACCGCCCCGCAGAGAATCGTGAGGCGGTCGATCAGCGGGTCGAGTAGCGCGCCCAGGCGGCTGTACTGGCCGGTGAGCCTGGCGAGCAGGCCGTCGAGGTAGTCGCCGGCGGAGATCAGCCAGAAGACCATCGCGATCGCGACGCCGCGGCCGTCGTCGGAGTCGAACGCAAGGTAGAGGAAGACCGGCAGCCCGGCGAGACGCAGGTAGCCGACCAGGTTCGGGAGCGTCCAGGGGTTGAGCGGCTGCTCCTCGCCGGTCTGGGGCGGCGGCGGTCCGCTGCGATCGAGCCCGAGCAGGCGGCGGATCCGACCGCGCCCGAAGGGGGCGGTCTCAGCCACCGGCAGCGTCGAGTAGCGCGAGCGCCCGCGGGGCTGCCTCCTCGACCGGCAGCTTGGCCTCCTCCCCGTCCGCCCGGCGGCTCGCCTCGACGACGCCTTCGGCCAGGCCGCGACGGCCGACGACGACCCGCAGCGGGCAGCCGAGCAGCTCGGCGTCGGTCAGCTTCTCGCCTGGCCCTGCATCGCGGTCGTCGTAGAGGACCTCGGTGCCGAGCCCGCGCAGTGCCTCGTAGAGGCGGTCGGCCGCCTCGCGCTCCTCCTCCCCTGCCTTGGCGAGCGAAACGAGCTGGACTTGCCAGGGTGCCAGTGACGGCGGCCAGACGATGCCTCGCTCGTCGGCCCCCTGCTCGATTGCCGCAGCGACGATCCGGGCCGGCCCGATGCCGTAGGAGCCCATCACGATCGGCCGCTCCACCCCGCCCTCGTCGAGGTAGGTGGCGCCGAGCGGCTCCGAGTAGCGGGTGCCGAGCTTGAAGATGTTGCCGATCTCGATCGCCGGCTCGATCTCGATCGTGCCACCGCCGGGCGCGGTGTCGCCCGCCTCGACGCTGCGTACGTCCATCTCGTAGGACTCGAAGTCGCGCGAGGGATCGACGCCCCGCAGGTGGGTGTTCGGCCTGTTCGCGCCGGTCACGTAGGAGTTGCCGGTGAGCGCGGCGTCCTTGATGATCGGCAGCCCGCTTTCGACCGGCCCGAGATAGCCGACCGGCCCGAGCTTCTCCTCGATCTCCTCCGTGCTCGCCTGGCGGAAGTCGGTCTTCAAGCCGTTGCGCAGCTTGATCTCGTTCAGTCGGTGGTCGCCCCGGAGCAGGACGAGAACCATTCCCCTTCCCTCGACGACGATCGGGAGGGTCTTGATAAAGCCTCCGTGCGGCAATCCCAGGTGGTCCGCCACCTGCTCGACTTTGGTCAAGCTCGGGGTGTCGACCTCCTGCGGCGCCGCGAGTGGCGCCGGCAGCTCGACCGCCTGCGGCTCGGCCGAGGCGACCTCGACGTTGGCGGCGTAGCCGGGGGCCAGCGCCACCTCGTTCTCGCCGGCGGCGCAGGGGGCCATGTACTCGTGCGCGCCCGAGCCGCCCATCATCCCGACGTCCGACTCGACCCGGTACCAGCGCAGCCCGCAGCGGTCGAAGATCCGCGCGTAGGCCTCGCTCTGCAGCTCGTAGGAGCGGCTCAGCCCCTCCTCGTCCCGATCGAAGGAGTAGGCGTCCTTCATCGTGAACTCGCGCGTGCGCAGGACGCCGGCGCGCGGCCGCGGCTCGTCGCGCTCCTTCGTCTGGAAGTGGTAGAGGATCAGCGGCAGGTCGCGGTACGAGCGCACGATCTGCGCGACGTGCGTCGTGACGACCTCCTCGTGGGTCATCGACAGCACGAGCTCGGCGTCGCGCCGGTCGCGCAGCTTGAAGACCTCGTCGATGTCGTAGCGGCCCGTGCGCTTCCACAGCTCGGCGGGCTGGAGCACCGGCATCAGCATCTCCCCCGCGCCGATCGCGTCGAGCTCCTCGCGGATGATCTGCTCGACCTTCCGGTGCGCCCTCCAGCCGGCCGGGAGAAATGTCCACAACCCCGCCGCCACCTGCCTCCCGAGCCCGGCCCGAACGGTCAGCCGGTGGGACACGGCCTCGGCGTCCGCCGGTGCCTCCTTGACGGTGGGCAGGAAGTACCTGGAGAGCCGGGTCACGGCGGGCGAGTCTATTCGTGGCACTTCAGTTCTGCCTTTGGGAAGCCGATTCAGAGGGCGAATAGGCCGGATTACCGACACAAGCTTTATGGACGTCTCACCCAGGCTGAAAGCACCGCTGCTGGCCGTCGGGGCGCTGACCGGCGCCGCGCTGCTCGCGTATGCCGCACACGTGGTCTTCGGCTTCGCGCCGGGGCTCGACGCGTTCTTCGAGGACTACGTCTACACCGGCCTGATCGTTGCCGCCGGGGCCATCTGCCTCCTGCGCGGCTTCGCGGTCGCCGAGGAGCGCGGCGCCTGGCTCACGATGGGCGCGGGCCTGTGCGCGTGGGCAGCCGGTGAGATCAGCTGGTCGGTCCTCTCCGCG
>DASTYR010000138.1:0-5325 GCA_035764795.1 Solirubrobacterales bacterium
TCGGTGAAGCCGCGCTGCCAGGCGGTCACGTTGCCCGCGTTGCCGACCGGAATCGCGAGGGCGTCGGGGGGCTCGCCCAACTCCTCCAAGACCTCGAACGCGGCAGTCTTCTGCCCCTCGATCCGGTACGGGTTGACCGAGTTGACGAGCTCGATCGGGTGCTTCTGGGCGAGCTCGCGGACGATCTGGAGCGCCTCGTCGAAGTTGCCCTGGAGGGCGACCACGCGGGCGCCGTGCATCAGCGCCTGGGCCAGCTTGCCGATCGCGATCTTGCCCTCGGGCACGATCACCGCCCCCCGCAGGCCCGCCCGCGCCGCGTAGGCGGCGGCGCTTGCCGCCGTGTTGCCGGTCGAGGCGCAGATCACCGCCTCCGCCCCGCGCCCCTTCGCCCGCGAAACCGCGACGGTCATGCCGCGGTCCTTGAACGACCCGGTCGGGTTGGCGCCCTCGAACTTGAGGTAGGCGCGTACACCGAGCCGCTCGGAGAGCCGCGGCGCCTCGATCAGCGGCGTCGAGCCCTCGTTGAGGCTGACGACCGGGTCGTCGGGCTCGAGCGGCAGCCGGTCGCGGTAGCGCTCGACCAGCGGCAGCGTCAAACGAACTCCTCCTCGATCACGCGGATCGCCCGCGGCGGCGAGCGCAGCTCCTCCAGCTCGCCGATCCCCTCCAGCGCCGCTGCGAAGCGCGACTCGAGGCACTCGTGGACGACCATCACGAGGCGGGCGTCGTCGCCGATCCCGCGCTGGACGACGCTCTTGACCGAGATCCCGTTATCGCCGAGCAGACGGGCGATCGTCGCCAGCACACCGGGCCGGTCGGCCACCTCCAGATGGAGATAGAAGGACGAGCTGACGTCGGTGACGATCGGCAGCACCTCGCGCGTCTCGTGCACCGGCGCCTCGCCGGCGAGGATCGAGACGACGTCGCCGAGCACTGCCGATGCGGTCTCGACGCCGCCGGCGCCCGGTCCCGACATCGTCACCTCGGTGATCGCCGGCGCCTCGACCATCACCGCGTTGAATGGCCCTTCGACCGGCGCCAGCGGATGGCCGCCGTAGAGGAAGCAGGGGAAGACCCGCACGCTGACCCCCGCGTCGCGCCGTTCGGCGACTCCGAGCAGCTTCAGCGAGAGTCCGAACTCCTTGGCGTAAGCGATGTCGTCGGGCTGGATCGCCTCGATTCCCTCGTAGGAGACCTCCTCCAGCGTCACCGGGGTATGGAAGGCGAGCCGGGCGAGGATCGCCATCTTCGCCGCGGCGTCGGCACCACCGACGTCGTCGCTTGGGTCGGCCTCGGCATAGCCCAGTGCCTGCGCCCGGGCCAGCGCGTCCTCGTAGGCCGCACCGGTAGCCGTCATCTCGCTGAGGATGAAGTTGGTGGTGCCGTTGACGATGCCGAAGACCTTGTCGATCTCGGTGACGCCGAAGCTCTCCTGGATCACGCGAACGATCGGGATCACGCCGGCCACAGCGGCCTCGAAGCGCAGCTGAACCCCCGCCTCACGGGCGACGGCGAAGAGCTCCTCGCCGTGCTGCGCGAGCAGCTGCTTGTTGGCGGTCACCACCGGCTTGCCCGCGCGGAGCGCCTCGAGCACGTAGTCGCGCGCCGGATCGGTTCCCCCGATCAGCTCGACCACCAGGTCCGAGCCGGCGAGGATCTCGCCGAAGTCGCCCTCGGACCGGGTCAGCGCGCCGGCGAGCTCCGGCCGCCGTCCGGTTGCCGCCTCGACCGCGTCCGCCCTCGCGGCGACCAGCTCCGCGAAGGCGGCGCCGACCGTGCCGCGTCCCAGCAGCCCGATGCGAACGGGCTCAGGCGCCATCGCCTACGTCACGCGAGGTCAGGTCGTCGTAGGTCTCACGGCGCACGACGATGCGCGCCTCGCCCTCGCGGCAGAAGATCACCGGCGGACGCGTGACGCCGTTGTAGTTGCTTGCCATCGCATAGCCGTAGGCGCCGGTTGCCGGCGTGACCAGCACGTCGCCCGGCGTGGGCGCGGCGAGCAGAGCATCCCGAACGAGCACGTCGCCGGACTCGCAATGCATGCCGGCGATCGTGACCAAGGTGTCGGCGGCGGCGCCGGGCCGGTCGGCGACCAGCGCCTCGTAGCGGGATCCGTAGAGCATCGGCCGCATGTTGTCGGACATGCCGCCGTCGACGGCGACGTAGGTGCGCACCCCCGGAATCTCCTTCACGGTCCCGACCCGGTAGATGGTCACCCCGGAGTTGCCGACCAGCGAGCGGCCCGGCTCGACCAGGATCCGCACGTCCTCGCCGAAGACGTCGCGGACGCCCTTCACCTTGACGTCGACGTAGGAGTCGATCGAGGGCGGCTCGTCCTCGGCCGTGTAGGCGATGCCGAGACCACCGCCGACGTTGACGATGCGGCACCAGTCCCCGGCCAAGTCGCCGAGGGCGCGGATCGCGAGCCTGTAGGGCTCGAGCTCGAATATCTGCGAGCCGATGTGGGCGTGCAGCCCGACCAGCTCGAGCACGTCGGAGGCAAGCACCCGCTCGATCGCCCGTGCCGCCAGCCCGTCCTCGAGACCGAAGCCGAACTTCGAGTCGAGCTGGCCGGTCTGGACGTAGTCGTGCGTCGAAGGCTTGATGCCGGGCGTCACCCGGATCAGCACCTTCTGCGGGCCCTCGAGGAGGCGCTCGCAGCGCTCGATCTCGTCGAAGGAATCGAGGATCAGGTGGCCGACGCCGGCGCGGCTGGCGAAGAGCAGCTCCTCGTCGCTCTTGTTGTTGCCGTGCATGTGGATGCGGGCCGGGTCGAAGCCGGCGCGCAGCGCCATGTGCAGCTCGCCACCCGAGGCGACGTCGGCGGAGAGCCCCTCCTCGGCGAAGAGGCGATATGCGGCCGTGCAGGGAAACGCCTTGCTGGCGAAGAGGACTTCGAAGTCGTCGGTGCGGCGCTCGAACGCCTCGCGATAGGCGCGGGCACGGGCGCGCATGTCGTCCTCGGCATAGACGTAGGCGGGGGTGCCGAACTCAGCGGCGAGCTCAACGACGTCGCAGCCGCCGATCTCGAGGTGCCCGTCCGCGCCAATCCGGCTGCCCGCCGGGTACACGGCCGAGCCCGCGATCGGGTCGACGACCGCCGTCTGTCCGCGCTCCGCCATCGGACGGCATTGTGACGGGAAACGGACAGGCTGCCGTGCCTGGTACCGACTGGGATCCGACAGTCGCGGCTCAGCGCCCGGCGCCGAGCACGCCTTCGACCGATTCGGCGCTTTTGTCGACAGTCTGTCCGACGACCGATTCGGGACCTACCGTGCTGCCGACGACGCCTTCGGTCGCCCCGGTCACCCCGGCTTCGCCGCGAGCACCGCCGGTAGCCGAGTCGACTCCGGAAACCGTGTCGTTGACGGTCCCGGCGACCGTACCGGAGGGCGACGAGCCAGTGCCGGCGCCGGTATCACCGCCGCCTGCTCCACCACCGCCGCCGCTAGCCGAACCGCCCGAGCCGCCTCCCCCACCGGAAGCAGGCGAGGCAGTTGGACCGGTTCCAGCGGCACCGCCGCCGCCTGCTCCACCACCGCTGCTACCCGGAGGACCACCGGCCGCCGGCGCATCGCCTCCAGGTGCCGTGACGCCGCTTCCGGATGGCGAACCGCCCGCGATGGCACCCGCGCCGCCAGAGGCGTCGCCCGCCGAGGCGCCGAGCTGCCCGCTCGCGCCGGCGTCGCCTGCTCTGTCGCCAGGGCCTATCGCCCGGTCGGCGGCCGAACCCTCCGTCGAGCTCTCTGGGGCGGTCGCGGCCGACTCGGAGTCGCCGAAGCCGAGACCGCCGAGCGGCCAGTCCCTGACCGCCTGCGCGGAGACAAGGAGGACGAAGGCGACGATCGCAAGGGCGATGAGCGCCGAGCCGGAGACGGCGCCGACGAGGTAGCTATGCGCCTGACGGATCAAGCCTCGCCTCCCATGGTTGGACTTTTGCCGCTACCCGCACCGTAGCGGCGCCATCCCCGCCGGTCTACCAACTAATCGAAATACTTAGGAAGCGGGCTACAGGTAGCCGAGTGGATCGGTGGGGGCGCCGCCGATCCGAACCTCGAAGTGGAGGTGGTCTCCGTAACAGTGGCCCGTGCAACCGACGTAGCCGATGACATCGCCCTGGGAGACGCTTCCCGAGGTGACCGCAAACGACGACTGATGGGCGTAGCAAGTCTGCAGCCCACCGCCGTGGTCGAGGCAGGTGAAGTTGCCATAGCCTCCGCTTTCCGCATCCGACTGGACGAGCACGACGGAGCCCGACGCGGCGGCGCGGATCGGGGTGCCGGCGGGCACGGCGATGTCGATCCCCTCGTGCATCGAACCCCAGCGTGGGCCGAAGCCCGAGACCACCGGGCCGTCGACGGGCCAGATCAGCTGGCCGGAGCCGTAGCGGATCGGGCCAGCCGGCAGCGGCGCCGAGGAGGTCGATTCGAGCTGGGCGGCGAGCTCGGCTGAGATCTCCGCCATGTCGGCCTCGAGGTGGTCCTCGTGGGTGGAGATCTTGCTCAGCGCCGCCTCGCGCTGGCGCCGCGCCGCGACCAGATCGGCCTGGCGGCTCTGAACCGCCGCCCGGGCACCCGCCAGCGCCTGCTCTTCGGCGGCGATCGCGTCGCGCGCCGCTTCGATTCGATTCTTGGTCGTGCGCAGCCGCTCCACCGTTCGCTTGATCTGATCGCGCAGGTCGCGAACCCGGACGACGACGGCTTCGTCGAGGCCGTTGATCCGGCTCAGGTACTCGCTGCTGTTGACCAGCTCCTCGTAGCCGTCGGCCTCAACCATGACGCTGAGGATGTCCGGGCTGCCTGCCTGGTAGATCGTCACCAGGTGCTCGCGCAGGGATACGAGCGCCCGCTTGAGGCGCGCTTTGACGACTGCAAGTTGACGCTTGGCCCGCTCGAGCTCGGCGATCGCGCTGTTCAGCTCCGCCTGCTTGGCTTCGAGCCGCACGCGCACCTCTTCCTCGCGCTGGCGCAGGATCGCGACCTCGCGGGTCAGCGCTTCGATCTCGTCGCGGTAGCGCGAGATCGTCGTCGTCAGGACGCCCTTGCGCTCGCGAACCTCTGAGAGCTTCGCTTCCTTGTCGCTGAGCTTTTCGCTCAGGTCTTGAGCCGGCGCAGCGCTGCTGGCCAGCAGCAGCACAACAAGCGCCCCCACGGCGGCGACCAGAGCCGCCGTGGCACGGCGAGTCTCAAACATGGCCACGAAGGCTAGCTAACCCAAGACCCGCCGCTGCGGCGGGCACCCGAACCTGCAACCCCGCTTGCGAAGGAGAGTCGGGCGTCCCCTCAACGGGCGGATACTCAAAACGCCGGCCTCATTAGGCCGGCG
>DASTYR010000139.1:0-10824 GCA_035764795.1 Solirubrobacterales bacterium
GACATCGCGGTGCGCTAGCGCCGGCTGCAGCAGCGACGGTGGCAGGTGAACGACCGTCGTCGAGTCGCGGACCAACGCCAGCGCCGCAGGAAGCGATTCGATCGGCTCGGATCCAGGCGGCAACGCCAAATGACAGGTGCACCCGCGCGACGCCACCGCCGCGTCGGGCAAGTGCGCCGCCAATCGCTCCTCGAGCTGGCGGGCTGCCACGGTGGCGACCAGCGATGGGCGCGGGCGCCGCTGCGCATCGAGATCGACCATGAGACCGGCGCGATCGGGCTCGGAGCCGGCACACGCCAGCGCCGCGGCCGCTGCCCGCGAGCCCCCGGCATCGCCGACCCGCGTCACGAGCACCACCGCGCCACCTTTCATCGCGGTCTCACTGCGGCCGACGAGGAGACGATTAGCCTCTCCGCGAGCACTGCCAGTGGCGAAGGGGGTCGCAGTTGCACGGTCACCTCGCGACCCTCGATCGCGACCTCGACCCGCTCCTCCGCCCAGCCGGGAAGCGCCGCTCGTGCTGCCTGCCTCGCCGGCCTACCGTCGGCCAGGGCAAGTGCACCCGCCTCAGCCGCCCCGTCGGCGAGCGTCAGCGCGTAGCCGACGACGAGCAACTGCAGCGCGATCGAAGCGGCGAGAAGGAGCGCCGGCAGCGCGGCGATCAGCTCGACCGTCGACTGGCCCCGCTCGCTAGCCATCGCTTCCGTCCATAGCCGTCGCCGACTGCACGGTCAACTGCGGCAGCCCGGGCAGCAGACGCGGGATCGCCACCGTCACGTCAACGTCCTCCTCTACCTCGACGACAGCGCCACGCCGCATCGAGGGCGGCAGCGCTCGCCGGGCGGCGGCCTTCGCGTCCCCGCCGACGAGGTCGGCCCGGGCCCCCGCCCGCGCTGCGATGCCGGCCGACCAGAGCGCTTGGCCGGCCAGCGCCAGCTGTGCCGCGACCAGGACCGCCAGCAGCAGGAACGGCACCACCGCGATCAGCTCGACCGAGGCGGTTCCGTCCTCCCTGCGAGGGCTGCTGACGACCTGGCGCGACACCGCCCCACCGTCCCAACCGAGGACGCGCGCGTGGCGCGCTCAGTCGAACAATTCAGCGTCGGCTATGTGCCGATTCCGCCGCAGGCGACTCAGTAAGTGTTGGCCTCGATCCAGACCCGCCAGATCGCCGCGATCGCAGCGCCGAGCAGGAGGATCCAGGCCAGGGTGCCACCGCCGCTCGACATCAGCTCGTCGCTGCCGGCAATCAGCAACGCGATCAGACCGAGGGCGCCGTAGAGGATCGCCCGCCGGCTGTCAGGGAGCGCCGCCAAGGTCAGCTGGTTCTGGCGACTGAAGACGAAGAGGCTCCAAGCGATCGCCGCGAGGAAGCACATCGTAATCGCGGTGAGGATCGCCTCGGCCACGTTCCCACCACCCGGCACGAAGGCGACGAGCAGCGCCAGCAGCATGACGATCGCGACGTTGCGCAGGGTCCGCACACTCCGAGCCTAGACCACCCGCCCATCGCGGACGCGGGAGGGCACCGCCGTCCATATCTGATTCTTCGACGGTGCCCGGAAGCAGAGCAGATGGGCGGAATTGATTCTTACCCGCTCGTCATCACGACGATGCCGACCACCACGGCGGCGAGCGTCGCCACCAGCGCCAGCACTCCGACGACGGCGGCGGCGCCAGCGGCAACCGGCCGTTCGTTGCTGCTCAGATCGACGAAGCGAGCAGCGCCCCAGATCGCAATCGAGAAGACGACGGTGATGCCGACCCCGGCGACGACCGAGGCGGCGACGGTCTGCAGCAGCTCATCGGTGTGTACGACGGTTGCCAGCATCGGATCAGCTGGCCGGCACCGGCGAGCCCTGCCGCGAGCGGCGGGCGAAGGCGAGCGCGATCAGGGCGAGCGCGATGACGGTGACGACGACCGGTCCCACCGCGCCGGTGCCGAAGGCGCGCGTGACCCCGTAGGTAGCCGCGCCGATCGCCGCCGCGGCGGGCAGGGTCAGCAACCACGCGACGAAGATGTTGCCGGCGACGCCCCAGCGGACCGCCGAGAGCCGTTTGCCCGCCCCGGCGCCCATCACGCCGCCGTTGATGACGTGCGTGGTTGAGAGCGGAAAGCCGAAGTGGGTCGAGGAGAGGATCACCGCCGCGCCCGCCCCCTGCGCCGAGAAGCCTTGGGCGGCGTCCATTTTGATGATCCGCGAGCCGGTCGTCCGGATGATCCGCCAGCCGCCGCTGTAGGTGCCGAGCGCGATCGCTGCCGCCGCAGAGAAGATCACCCAGAACGGCGGATCGGAGCCGGCACCCAGGTTGCCGTTGGCGATCAGCGCCAGCGTGATGATGCCCATCGTCTTCTGCGCGTCGTTGGTGCCGTGGGCCAGCGCCAGCATGCCGCCGGAGACGATCTGGCCGTAGCGGAAGCCCCTGGTCACCGTCCCCGGTCGCTCGCGCCCGACCAGGCGGTAGGCGAGGCCGATCGCGACGCCGGCGATCGTGAAGGCAAGCAGCGGCGCGACGACGGCCGGGATCAAGACCTTGCCGATCACGCCGTCGGAGAGGACCGCGTCGGCGCCGCCGGCGACGAAGGCCGAGCCGACGACGCCGCCGATCAGCGCGTGGGAGGAGCTCGATGGCAGGCCGAAGTACCAGGTGATCAGGTTCCAGGCGATCGCCCCGATCAGGCCGGCGAAGACGACCGTCGGCGTGATCGCCCCGGCGTCTACGACGTCGCTGGCGACCGTCGCCGCGACCGAGATCGAGATGAAGGCGCCGGCGAAGTTGAGGAGGGCGGCGAAGGCGACGGCGACCTGCGGCCGCGCCGCCCGGGTCGAGATCGAGGTGGCGACGACGTTGGCGGTGTCGTGGAAGCCGTTGGTGTAGTCGAAGGCCAGCGCCGTGCCGACGACGATGACGAGGATGATGTCGGAGCTCATACGACGATTACGTCAGAGCCCATGACCGTCATGAGTTCTTGATGACTATGCCCTCGATGATCTGCGCCGCGGTCTCGGTCGCGTCGATCGCGTTCTCGAGCACCGCGAACATGTCCTTCCAGCGGATCACCACCATCGGGTCGATTCCGTTGGAGAAGAGCGAGGCGACGGCGTCGCGGGAGATCCGGTCGCCGTCGTTCTCGAGCCGGTGGATCTCGATCCAGTAGTGCTCGAGCCCCTTGAACTCACGCAGGTGCTCGAGCGCCTCGGCAAGCTGCTCGCAGGCCGCGACCAGAACCTTGGTCAGCGCTTGTGCCTGCTCCATCGGCGCCTCGATCCGGTAGAGGCCGAGGAAGTCGGCGGCCTCCTCGGTGTAGTCGACGATGTCGTCCATCTGCGTCGCCAGCGCGTAGATGTCCTCGCGGTCGATCGGCGTGACAAAGGTCGAGTTGAGCCGCTTGACGATGTCGTGGGTGATCCGATCGCCCTCCTGCTCGGCCTTGAGGATCTCGCGGTTGAGGTCGCGCGAGTCGGGCCAGCCGCCCATCATCTCGTCGAGCAGGCGCGCTGCCCGGACGCTGTTTTGCCCGGCCTCGATGAAGAGGTCGAAGAAGGTGCGGTCGCGCGGCAGGAGCGAGAGACGCATCGCGGCGAATCCTATTGCGCAGCTCGGGTGCTTCGTTGCGCCCGCAGCTCCGCCTGGACATCGCGGCGGTCGCCATCGCCCGGCTCCAGCCGTCGCCACCTCCCCTCGCCATCGAGCTCCCAGGCGTTGACGTTGTCGGCAAGGCTGCGCTCGAGCACGTCGAGCAGCTCGGCCCGCACGCCCCTGTCCTCGACCGGGGCCAGCAGCTCGACCCTGCTGTCGAGGTTGCGCGGCATCAGGTCGGCCGAGCCGGTCAGGACACGGGTCTCGCCGCCACGGCGAAAGGCGTAGATGCGGGAGTGCTCGAGGAAGCGGCCGACGATGGAGACGACACGGACATTCTCGGAGAGATCGGGCACCCCCGGCCGCAGGCAACAGATGCCACGCACGTTGAGGTCGACGCGCACGCCCGCCTGCGACGCCTCATACAGCGCCCCGATGCAGCGAGCGTCGACCAGGGCATTCATCTTCAGCCCGATCCAGGCCTCCTCGCCGGCCCGCGCCGCCTCAGCCGTCGCCTCGATCTCAGCGACCAGGCGCTCGCGCATCGGGGTCGGCGAGACCAGCAGCTTGCGGTAGTCCGCCGGGCGGCCGTAACCGGTGAGGAAGTTGAACATCTCGGCGACGTCGGCGCCGATCTCGGGGTCGGCGGTGAACAGCCCCAGGTCGGTGTAGAGCCGAGCGGTCTTCGGGTTGTAGTTGCCGGTGCCGAGGTGGACGTACTCGCGCACCCGCTCACCCTCGCGGCGGGCGACAAAGATCGCCTTCACGTGCGTCTTCAGACCTGGGATGCCGTAGACGACGTGGACGCCGGCCTCCTCCAGCTTCTGCGCCCACTGGATGTTTGCCTCCTCGTCGAAGCGCGCTTTCAGCTCGACCATGGCGACCGCCTGCTTGCCACGTTCGGAAGCGCGGATCAGCGCCGGCACCAGCGGCGAGTCGTCGCTGGTCCGGTAGACCGTCTGCTTGATCGCCAGCACGTCGGGGTCGGCTACCGCCTGGTCGACGAAGCGCTCCACCGAGGTCGCGAAGGAGTCGTAGGGATGGTGGACGAGGATGTCCCCTTCGCGGATCGCGGCGAAGATATCGACCGGGTTGTCGTCCTCCCCCTGCAGCCGCGGCTGGGTGACGGGCGACCACGGCTGGTAGCGCAGCTCGGCGTGGCCCGTCAGGTCGGCGATCCGGTCGAGGTCGCCGAGGTCGATCAGCCCGTCGACGTCGTAGACCTCGCGGTCTTCGAGGCGCAGCGCCTCGACCAGCTGACCGCGCAGCTTCGGGTTCATTCCAGCCGCTACCTCGAGCCGCACGACCTCGCCGAAGCGGCGGCGCCGCAGCTCGTCCTGGACCGCCCGCAGCAGGTCGTCGGCCTCGTCGGAGACGGTGAAGTCGGCGTCGCGGGTGACGCGGAAGAAGCCGTGGTCGATCACCTCGGTGCCCGGAAAGAGGGTGTCGAGGTTGGCGGCGATCGCCTCCTCCAGCGGCACGAACACCTCCTCGTGCTCTCCCACCCGCAGAAAGCGACCCAGCAGCTCCTTGGGGACCTTGACGCGGGCGATCACCTCCTCGCCGCCCTCGGTATCGCGCAGCAGTACGCCTAGGCTGAGCGAGAGGTTGGAGATGTAGGGGAACGGACGGCCGTGGCCGACGACCAGCGGCGTCAGCGCCGGGAAGATCTGCTCGTGGAAGCGGGTGTCGACTTCGCGCCGAACCGACTCGTCGGCGTCGGCAAGCGAGACGACGCGGATCCCCTCCTCGGCGAGGGCCGGGCGTAGATCGGAGCCAAAGCAGGCATGGAGGCGGGCGTCCAGCTCGAGCACCCGCGCCTGGATCGCGTCGATCTGCTCAGCGGGCGTCAGGCCGTCGGGGCCGCGCGTCTCGATGCCGGCGTCGAGCTGGTCGAGGAGGCCGGCGACCCGCACCATGAAGAACTCGTCGAGGTTGGAGGCGTAGATCGAGCAGAACCGAACTCGCTCCAGGAGCGGCACCTCCGAGTCCTCGGCCAGCTCCAGGACCCGCTGGTTGAAGTCGAGCCAGGAGAGCTCGCGGTTGAAGAAGGAGACCGGGTCGCCGATCGGCCCATCGTACGTAGTCTCAAGCGGCGATCGACGTAGATGAGGGTCCGTTCGCGTCCCCGTTGAGGAGATCGAGGATGACGCCCTCACGCAGGCCGCCCTTGCCGATCTGCAGCGGCCGCCCCAACAGGTCCGAGAGCTTCTCGAGCAGCAGCACGCCCGTGGTCAGGATCCGCACCCGTTCGGGGTCGAGCTCGAATCGCCTCGCCACCTCGGTAGCCGGGTCGCTCGCGAGAACGCGTACCCCTCGCTCCAGCGTCTCGTACTCGAGCACGGTGCCGACCAGGCGGCGCAGCGAAGTGGCGCTGCCGCCCACCGCCACCGCCTGCCGGGGCTGCTCGACCTCGACCCCTTCGAAGATCTCCTCGATGCGGTCGCGCACCTTGCGGATCTCGGCTGGCGAAGGCGGGTCGGAGGCGATCAGCTCGTCGGCGAGCGCCCCCGAGCCGACCGGCCACGAGCGCACCTCCTCGACCCCGCCGGGGACGGTGCCAATCACGATCTCGCAGGACCCGCCGCCGACGTCGACGACGCCGACCTTGCCCTCGAGCGGGTGTCCCAGCCCCTTCGTGGCGCCGATGAAGGAGAGCCTCCCCTCCTCCCCCTCGCTGAGAATCTCGATCGGGACGCCGGCCCGCTCGCCGATCGCCCGCGCCGCCTCCGCGCCGTTGGTCGCCTCGCGGATCGCCGCCGTCGCCACGGCGCGGATCGTGTCGGCCCCCAGCTCCCGCGCCAGCCGCACCTGCGTGCTCACCACCTCGGCCACTTCGGCGGTCTTCTCCGTAGCCAGCGCCCCGTCCTTGCCCAGCGCCCGCCCGATCCGCGTATAAGCCCGCTGCTCCATCGCCTTCTTCAGCTGCCCGTCCACCGCCTCCGCCACGAGCAGCCGCGTCGTATTCGACCCAATATCTATCGCCGCACAAAGCACCGCCCCCGATCTTCCCAAGGAACCCGGATCTCAAGGGTGCGAGGCGTCCTCGAACTCTTTGAAGAGCCCGGTGACTACAAAGGCGACCTGCTCGCCGATGTCGACCGCGTTGTCGCCGATCCGCTCGATCGCCCGCGCGCCCAGCAGCATGGTCATCGCCCACTCGCGCTTGTCGGCGTCGTCGCCGATCTCCAGCGCCAGGTGAAAGCACTCGCGATTGAGGTCGTCGACTACGTCGTCCTGGCGGACCAAGTCCCTAGCCAGGTCGACGTCACGCTCTTTGAAGGCGTGCTTGGCCTGGCTGATCAACGTCCGCGTCTGCTTTCCCATCGCGACGATTCGGTTCAGCAGCTCCGCGTCGGCCGGCGGTTCGTTGCCGGTCAGCGGGATCAGCTTGCACACGTTGACGCACTGGTCGCCCATCCGCTCGACGTTCTTGAGGATGTGCAGGAGAGCGGAGATCAGGCGCAGGTCGGTGGCGACGGGCGACTGTTTGGCAAGCAGCGCGATTAGGCTCTGGTGCACCTCGAGATAGCGCCCGTCGATGCGGTCGTCGTCGGCGATCACCTGCTGGGCCAGCTCGATGTCCTGCCCTTCGACTGCTTCGATGGTGCGACCGAGCTGCTCTGTCACGAGGTCGAGGCCGCCCAGCGCGCTCGCCTCGAGCTGCTCCAGTTCGCCCTGGTAGTGAACCCGGACCGCATCGACCATCGTCAACCCACCTTCCCGGAGACGTAGTCCTCGGTGCGACGGTCGGCTGGGTTGGTGAAGATCTTCTCGGTCTCGTCGTACTCGACCAGGCGCCCCCAGCGGTTGTCCTCGTCGGCGTCGAGCTCGACCATCAGGAAGGCGGTGCGGTCCGAGACCCGCGCCGCCTGCTGCATGTTGTGGGTGACGATGACGATCGAGAACCGCTCCTTGAGCTCGATCATCAGGTCCTCGATCTTGCCGGTCGAGATCGGGTCGAGCGCCGAGCAGGGCTCGTCCATCAGGATCGTGTCGGGCTCAACCGCGATGCAGCGGGCGATGCAGAGGCGCTGCTGCTGGCCACCTGAGAGCCCGAAGGCGTTGTCGTCGAGGCGGTCCTTCACCTCCTCCCAGAGGGCGGCGCCGCGCAGTGCCCGCTCGACTGTCGCGTCGAGATCGTCGCTGCGACCGAGGACGCGCGGACCGAAGGCGACGTTGTCGTAGATCGACTTGGGGAACGGGTTGGGTTTCTGGAAGACCATCCCGATCAACTTGCGGACTTGCACGGGGTCGACGCTTGGCCCGTAGAGATCCTCGCCGTGGTAGAGCAGCTCGCCGTGGACGTTGGCGCTCGGGATCAGGTCGTTCATCCGGTTGAGGCAACGCAGCAGCGTGCTCTTGCCGCAGCCCGAAGGCCCGATCAGCGCCGTCACGTCGTTGCGGCGGATGTCCATCGTGATGTCCCTAACCGCCGCAGCGCCGCCGTAGTCGACGCCGACGCCCTTCAATTCGAAGACCTTCTCCCGCGTCCCCGGGCTGGCCCGCCGGAACTCCTCGGGCCGCACCGCTATCGCCGCCCGCTCAGCCGCCGCTTCGCGAGTCTGCCGCCCGCTGTCTGCTCTTCTTCCCTCCTGCGTCATCTGCTCATTCACCTAATCCCCCTACCACCTTTGCTCGTAACGATTTCGTAGCCAGATTGCGAACGAGTTCATCGCCAGCAGCACGCCGAGCATCACGATCACCCCGGCGAAGGCCAGCGCCTGGAACTCCTCCTGCGGCCGCGTCGCGTACTGGAAGATCTGGACCGGCATCGCCGAGAAGCCGTCCCCGAACGGCGTCGGGTCGAAGGTGACGAAGACCGTCGCGCCGACCAGGAGCAATGGCGCCGCCTCACCGAGGGCACGCGAGATGGCGAGGATGACCCCCGTCGCGATTCCCGGGACCGAGGCGGGCAGCACCTGGCGGCGAATCGTCTGCCAGCGGGTCGCGCCGAGCGCGAGGGCGCCCTGCCGGATCGAATCGGGGACCGCCCGGATCGCCTCGCGGGCAGCGATGATCACCATCGGCAGGACCAGCAGCGCCAGGGTCAGCGAGCCCGCGACGAGGACGAAGCCCAGGTCCAGCGGGCCACGCACGATGAAGCCGAGGCCGAGGATGCCGTAGATAATCGAGGGGACGGCGGCGAGGTTCTGGATGTTGACCTCGATCATGCGGTTCCACCAGCGCGTGTTGTCGGCGTACTCCTCGAGGTAGATCGCCGAGCCGATCCCGATCGGGACGACGAAGAGGATGACGCCGGCGATCAGCTCCAGGGATCCGAGGATCGCCGGGCGGAAGCCGGCGCTCTCGGGTCGGAGGGTCGAGGGGACGTCGGTGAAGAGGTCGGTGCCGAGCGCCGGAGCGCCTTTCACGAAAGCTTGAGCCAGCAGCGCGACCAGGCCCGCGAGAGCAATGAGCACCGCCAAGAGCAACAGGGCGGCGAAGGCGTTGTTGAGGACGACGTCGCGCCGCGGCCGGTTGCTGAGGCTGGCGGCGACCGTCGCCCGGGCGCCGGCGGCAGCCAGGCGGGTGCGCTCGCTCTGCATCCCCCCCAGCTCCATCACTCGTACACCTCGCGGTACTTGCGGACCAGCCGAATGCTGAGCAGGTTCATCGCCAGCGTCATCAGGAAGAGGACGGTGCCGACGGCGAAGACCGATTTGTAGTCGAGCGAGGCCGTGGAGAGATCGCCGGTCGCGACCACGGCGATGTAGGCGGTCATCGTCTGAATCGCTTCGTTGGGCAGGAAGGTGAGGTTGGGGGTCGAGCCGGCCGCGAGCAAGACGATCATCGTCTCTCCCACGGTGCGCGAGATCGCCAGAACGATCGACGCGACGATGCCCGATATCGCCGCCGGGAAGATCACTTTGGTGGCGACCTTCATCTTCGAGGCGCCCATCGCGTAGGCGCCCTCACGTAGGCCTCCTGGCACCGCCGACATCGCGTCGTCGGAGATCGAGGCGATGATCGGCGCGACCATCAGGCCGATGCCGAAGCTGGCCGCCAGCGCTATGAACGGTTTCTCCACGCCGCCGAGAAAATCGCCTGGCCAAAGCGGCTGAATCACGTGGGGAAGACCGAAGGTGATCGCGAAGATCCCAATCGCGACAGTTGGGATGCCGGCGAGGATCTCCAACACCGGCTTCATCGTGCTGCGAACCCGCGGCGAGGCAAACTCGCTCAGGTAGATCGCCACGCCGAGCCCGATCGGGACCGCGAAGAGCATCGCCCAGAGCGCCACGTTCAGGGTGCCGGCGACGATCGGCAGAACCCCGAAGCTAGCCGGCTCGAACTGCGGGCTCCACTCCGTGCCCGTGAGGAACTCGTCGATCGGGACGACGCCGAAGAAGTCGATCGTCGGCTCGATCAGGGCGATGACGATCGCCGTCGTCGTCAGCACCGAGAGCAGGGCGCAGAAGGCGAGAAGGCCCTGGATGACCTTCTCGCCGTAGCGCGGACCGGGCGCCTGGAGCTGGGGCCGCATCGCTTCGCCTAGCTGGTCAGCTTCGCGGTCGCGTCTTCGGACGCTTTCAGCTGCTCGTCCGTGAGCGGGATAAAGCCGACCGCCTCGGCGAGTCCGTTGACGTTGGCGAGGTAGAAGTCGACGAAGGCCTTCACCTCGGGTCGCTCCAGGGCCGCGGCGCTTGGGTAGATGAAGAGCGGCCGGCTGAGCGGCACGTATTCGTCGCTCTGCGCGGTCTGCGCCGACGGGGCGACACAGCCCTCGCCGCCGTCAACTTCGAGCGCCTTTAAGGCACCTTCGTTTTCCTGGTAGAAGGAGAAGCCGAAGTAGCCCAGGCCGCCGGCGGACCCGCTGACCCCGGTCACGGTTGCGTTGTCGTTCTCGCCGACGTTGTTGTAGTCCTGGCGCGAGGCGCCCTCCTCACCGTTGATTTCCTCGGTGAAGTAGTCGAACGTGCCCGAGTCGGTGCCGGGGCCGAACAGGGCCAGCTCCTCGTCGAAGTCCTCCTCGAGGCCCGGGATTTGATCCCAGCTCGAGAGATCGGAGTCCGGTCCCCAAATCGCTCCAAGCTGCTCGACGGTGAGGCAGTTGACGGGGTTCTCCGGGTTGACCACGACGGTCAGCGCGTCGGTCGCAACCCGGACCTCCTCGTTCACAACGCCGTTCTTCTTGCAGGCCGCGATCTCTTCCGGCTCGATCGCCCGTGACGCGTCGGAGATGTCGGTCTCGCCGGCGCAGAATTTTTCGAAACCGCCGCCGGTGCCGGAGGTGCCGAC